>NZ_QZEG01000005.1:0-125319 GCF_009917605.1 Anaerotruncus sp. 1XD42-93
GCGCGTTTTTCGGGTGAATTGCCGCGAAGCGGCAAGAGGGGGCTTTTTGCAAGTGAAAAAGCCCCCTTGCACCAATAAAATGCCGAACAGGTTCTTAGGCACCGGGGGAAAGGTAGCGGTCCTCTGCAACCGTCCCGTCGATCATCCGGACCAGATGCTGTGCGGTGTGGGCGATCCGGTCATCGTGCGTGATCAGGATGATCGTCCGCCCGTCGGCGTGCAGCGCCCGCAGGATTCCCATGACTTCTGCGCCCGAAGCAGAATCGAGGTTCCCGGTGGGCTCATCGGCAAGCAGGATGGGTGGACGTGCGGCGATGGCGCGGGCAATCGCGACCCGCTGCTGTTGGCCACCCGAAAGCTGGCCGGGCCGATGCCTGATGCGGTGGCCGATGCCGACCTGTTCCAATGCAGAACGGGCAAGCTCCCGCCTTTGCCGCGCAGGTATGCCGCGGTAGATCAGAGGAAGCTCGACATTTTCCAGCGCATTCAGGCTGGGGATCAGGTTAAAGCCCTGAAAGATAAAGCCAATCCGGCGGTTGCGAATCCGGGCGAGGGCGGTTTCCGGGATATGGGAGACGTCCTCACCGTCCAGCAGGTATTCCCCGCTGTCGGGAAGGTCGAGGCAGCCGAGCATATTCATCAGGGTGGACTTCCCAGAGCCGGACTGCCCAACGATAGCGACAAATTCGCCCGCTTCAACCCGGAGGGAAACACCCCCGAGCGCGTGGACCTCTTCGGCCCCGGTGCGGTAGACTTTAGACAGGTTACGAATATCGACCAAAGGCATAAACATCCCTCCAGGAATAGTTTGCGCAGAAAAAGCGGGAGGATGCATGGGGCCGGGAAGGGCATATAAAAAAGCAACATCGGCGCCGATTCCACGCAGGATAGGCACCGATGTTTTTGGAAAAAGGCCAGGATTTCAATCAAGATACCCGGCAAAATTTTAAAGGTCAGGGGGGCAGGATTCGCTGACAAGGATGACATAGCCGTAAGGGGCGAGCAGATTGCCATCAAGGCCGCCGAACAGGACTCGTGCAGAACGCTCGAACTCTCCCGGCAGAGGGATTGCAACCGGGCGATGGGTGCGGTTCACCGCAACATAGAACGAGCAGTCCTCGCAGTCCCGGACAAAGGAAACAGCATCCTGCGTGAACGAAACGGCCCGGTAACCGCCGGACGAAAGCGCCGGATATTCGGTCCGGATTTTCCCCAGCGTGCGGAAGGTTTCGATCAGCTCCTTGTCCTCCCGCCCCCAAGGATAACAGGTGCGGTTGAACGGATCTTTATAACCATAAAGCCCTGCCTCATCCCCGTAATAGAGGCAGGGGATTCCCGGCAGCATATACTGGATGATCGAAGCGAGCCGGAATAGTTTTTTGCCAAGGTCGTACTGCCACTCGTTCAGCGTGTTGTTGTGCCCCTGCCAGATGCGGTCGTTGCGTCCGATCGGTTCCCCGCCGAGCACAGTGATCGCCCGTTCGACGTCATGGGTCGAAAGCGAGGTCATTAACACATCAAGTACCGGCTTGGGGTAGTGCTCAAGGATACTCAGGATCGTATGATGGAGGTGGTTGCTGTCGCCGTTGCGGATATAATTGAGGATTGCGTCCCGGAACGGGTAGTTCATGACCGAGTCGAGCTGATGGCCGAGCAGATACCGCCGGCGCACGCCGTACGCCGACTTGTTGCTTGCATCCTCCCAGACTTCCCCGATGACAGCGGCCTCCGGGTCAAATCCCTTGATGCTGGCGCAGATTTTATCCAGGAATTCGTCCGGCAGCTCATCCGCAACATCCAGGCGGTAGCCGGAAATCCCCAGATTCAGCCATCTGCGAAGGACGCCATTTTCCCCGCAGATAAACTCGCTGTAGGAGGGGTCCCGCTCGTTTAGGTTGGGCAGCGTTTCAAATCCCCACCAGGAGTTGTACTGGGGCCACTGGGTAAACTCATACCAGCTGTGGTAGGGGCTGTTGTAATCGTTGTATGCGCCCCCATCCCCATAGCGGCGGTTGCGGTTGAAATAGATGCTGTCGCTGCCGGTGTGGTTGAACACACCGTCGATGATGACCGCAATTCCCATCTTTTTGGCCTGGGCACAGAGGGCCTGCAGGTCCTCCTCATCCCCTAGGAGCGGGTCGATCTTCTCGAAATCGGCGGTGTTGTACCGATGGTTGGAGTGGGCTTCAAAGATGGGGTTGAGGTAGAGACAGGTCACGCCGAGCGAGCGCAGATAGGGGAGTTTTTCGGCAATTCCCGCGAGGTCGCCGCCAAAATAGTCCGAATTGGTGACCTCTCCATTCTGATTCGGGAGGTATTCGGGCAGTTCGTACCAGTTCTGGTGTATCCAGCGGTCGGAAGGCACATTTTGTTTCTCCTTGGCGGATTTACAGAACCGGTCAGGGAAAATCTGGTACATCACCCCGGATTTCAGGAAATCGGGGGTTTTGAGGTTCCGGTCGTAGACGGTGAGCTGCCACATGTCATCCCCATGTAGGGCAAGTCGGCCAAAACCGTCAGGGTCCCGGACGATCCGCGCCTGCCCATTTATGCCGGAGACTTCAAACCGATAGAAATAGAGCTGCGGATTCGAGGATTTGAAGTCGCAGCGGTAGGTGTTGACCACACCGTCGCTTCCCGAAAAAACCATCGGGACCCGCTCGGGGCAATCCCACTGGTCGGCTTTGAACATCAGCAGGCAGGGAGCATCCAGCTGGGAGGAGATGGGCAGAAAAACGCGGAAGGTGACGATCTCGTCAGTTGGGACCGCGCCAAACGGGGTTTTACATCTGGGGTCGCGGCTGTCAAACATGGATGGAAGCAAATTATCAGCTCCTTTTTAGAGAAAGAGCGCCCACCCGTAAGGGAGGGCGTGGGGAAACCGGCGGCAGGCCAACCCTGCCGCCGGATATTTTTACAGATGCCAGATTTCACGCATATAGTCCTGAATCGCGCGGTCGGCACAGAAGAACCCGGAGTTCGCAATGTTATAAAGCGACATCCGCTGCCACGCCTGCGTGTCGGTATAGATGGCGGAGGCGCGCTCCTGAATGTTGCGGTAGGAATCAAAGTCGGCCAAAACCATGTAGGGGTCATCGTACCGCAGGGAGTTTGCGATATTGGGGAACTGCTGCCCGTTAAATCCGCTCATGAGCATGTCGATCGCCCGGCGGATGTCATAGTTATTCTGATAGTAGATATTCGGGCTGTAGCCATTCTGTTTCATACGGGCGGCTTCGGACGTGGTCAGGCCGAAGATCAGGATATTGTCCTTGCCCACGCAGTCGCCGATTTCGACGTTTGCGCCGTCATAGGTGCCGATGGTGATTGCGCCGTTGAGCATTAGCTTCATATTGCCGGTACCACTCGCCTCGGTGCCTGCCAGCGAGATCTGTTCCGAAATTTCGGATGCAGGCATCAGCAGCTCCGAGATGGTGACACAATAGTTCTCGAGGAATACGATCCGCAGCTTGTCGCGCACCGCCGCATCCGCCTCGATGACATCGCGCAGGGTACAGATGAATTTGATGATCTGTTTGGCCAGGAAGTAGCCCGGGGCGGCCTTCGCACCAAAGATGTAGGTTTTGGGCACAAAGTCGGCGTTCGGATGGTCCTTCAGCCAGAGGTACTGATGGAGGATATGCAGCGCATTGAGGTGCTGGCGTTTATATTCATGCAGCCGCTTGACCTGTACATCAAAGATCGAATCGGTGTTCAGAGCGATCCCGGTGGTATCCAGCACATGTTTGGCCAGCCGCTGTTTGTTTTCGAGCTTGATGGCGGCGAGCTTCTCGAGCACCGATTTATCGGAGGCATACCGTTCGAACTCCTTGAGCTGGGACATATCCCGCAGCCAGCCTTTGCCGATCGTCTCATAGAGCAGGTTGGTCAGGCCGGGGTTGGATTGGTAGAGCCACCGGCGGGAGGAGATGCCGTTGGTAACGTTCTTGAATTTGTAAGGGGTGAGCTGATAGTAATCCTGGAACACACTGTCCTTGATGATCTGCGAATGCAGCTTGGATACGCCGTTGACGCTGTGGGACGCGATCACCGAAAGGTTGGCCATCCGCACCTGGAAATCGTAAACAATACGCATCCGGTCGATGTCATACTGATCGTAGGATTTCTGGCGCAGGTCCTCGCAGAACCGGCGGTCGATCTCACAGACAATCTGGTAGATTCTGGGCAGCAGGTTGCGGAAGATGTCCTCGTTCCACTTCTCAAGCGCCTCGGGCATGACCGTGTGGTTGGTATAGGCAAAGGTGCGGGTAACAACATCCCACGCCTCGTCCCAGCTGAACCCGCAGTCGTCGAGCAGCACCCGCATCAGCTCGGGGACTGCAAGCGCGGGATGGGTGTCGTTGATCTGGATGGCGTTCTTTGCGCCAAGGTTGTCAAGGGTGCCATAGAGGGTGATGTGCCGGCGGATGATATCTGAAATCGAGGCCGCAACCAGGAAATACTGCTGTTTCAGGCGCAGCATCTTGCCTTCCATGTGGTTGTCGTTCGGGTAGAGCACCTTGGAGATCGCCTCAGCCGCGGAAGCCGCACCCATCGCGTTGATATAGTCGCCCCGGTTGAACGACTCCATGTCGAACCCCGGGCTTTGGGCCTTCCAAAGACGCAGAATCGCCACGCCCTCGCCCTGGAAGCCGGGGACGTACATATCATACGGAACCGCGTAGATCGTCTGGTAATCCACATGGTTGATCGTGTGGTGGCCGTCCTGCCAGCCCTCCTCGATCCGGCCCCCGAAATGTACCGGGACCGTACGGTCGGGTTTGCTGGTCAGCCAGACCGAACCGCCCGGCAGCCAATAGTCCGGGGTTTCGGTCTGCCAGCCGTCGATGATCCGCTGCTTGAAGATGCCGAATTCGTAGAGGAGCGAATACCCCATTGCCGAGAGGTTCTCGGTGGCCATCGAGTCGAGGTAGCAGGCTGCAAGCCGCCCCAGGCCGCCGTTGCCAAGGCCGGCGTCCGGCTCCAGCTCGAAGATCTGCGCGATGTCCACGTCGAGCTGCTTGAGCGCTTCGGACATTTCATCCTGAATGCCGAGGTTGTAAAGGCTGTTTTTGAGCGAACGTCCCATCAGGAACTCCATGCTCATATAATAGACCTTCTTGGTGGCGACAGAGTTGGCGTGCGCGTTAAATACCTTATACCGTTCGGTGAGAATCCGACGGATCACCCGGCAGACCGCTTCATAGTAGGCGTCATCAGAAGCGAGCTCCGGTTCAATGAGCATTTCATTCTTGATCGTGTCAAGAATCAGCTTTTTCAGAGTGGAAGCGCTGTACTGGTCTTTCGTTTCCATTTTGGTAGCCTCCTGTCAGTTCGAGGATTTCGTTTGCATAAAATCAGACAATAGCTATATTATACTGCAAAAACGCAGATCTTGCAAGTATAGATCTGGTAAAAAACGGGCGTTTTTCTCTGATTTACAGGTTGTTTTCGGAAGGACAAGCCCCAAAGAAAGATGAAAATTTTAAGAAGCCCTCTTTTTTCACACAGAAAAATGTATTATAATGGGGGAAAAGGGGGAGGACGCAACTTCCCAGTGCGGACAGGGCCTGTTATCATCGTCATCAGGTATGTAGTGCGTGCGGACGGATTTGGCCTGCCACTAAAAAACAACCGATTGTTTTTCAGTGTTTTGGTTTTAGAGATAACAAAGGGGTTGGCGGATTTTTCGCAGAACGATGGAAGGCTGCGAAGAGAAATACCGGGATACCGGATGGGCTCCGGGCAGTTCGCCGCCGCGCCAGAAGCCGCCTTGTGCAGAAAAGGCGGTGGTTCCGGCTTTTCAGGCAGCCCCTTCTGCAAAAAGAGCAATGGAGGAGCAAACAGGATGAATGGGATCAACAGCGTAAGAATCACCGTCAACGGGGTGAACTATACGATCAATACCGTAGAGCCGGAGGAGTATGTACAAAAGCTGGCGGATGAGCTGAACGGGGCGGTTAGCGAGATACGCGATAAAAACAGCACGATCTCGTTCAACGACATCATGGTGCTCTGCGCGATCAACTATATCGACGCCTACAAACGCAGCGAGGAAAACGCCGACCGGATGCGCACGCAGATTTCGGAGTATCTCGAAGATGCGGCCAAGGCGCGGATCGAGCTGGACGAAGTCAGGCGGGAAAATGCCCACCTGCGCCGCCAGCTCAGCGGCAAGGAAACCAAAGGCCAGATCAAGGACCCAAAAGCATGAGCCGGATCGAGATACTTGCCCCGGCCGGGAGTCCGGAGAGCCTGCGCGCGGCGGCGGCCTGCGGTGCGGACGCGGTCTATCTCGGGATTGATGTGCTCAACGCCCGCCGCAATGCGGCAAATTTTACGCGGGAGAACCTTGCGGAAACGGTCCAATACTGCCATATCCGGGGTCTGAAGGTCTATCTGACGCTGAATATCATCCTGTTGGAGCAGGAGCTCCCCATGCTGGTGGAGGTCGCCCGCGCCGCCTGCGAGGCGGGCGTGGATGCGGCGATCGTACAAGACCTGGGCGCTGCCGCTCTGCTGCGGCGCTGCTGTCCCGGCCTGCGGCTGAATGCGTCCACCCAGATGGCGGTCCACAACCCCGAGGGTGCCCGCCGGTTGGAACAGCTCGGCTTCTCGCGGGTGGTGCTCGCCCGCGAGTGCTCCAGACAGGAGATCGAACAGATTGTCCGCGCAACCTCTCTCGAGGTCGAGGTGTTTGTTCACGGGGCGCTCTGTATGTGCGTTTCGGGGCAGTGCTACCTTTCCTCGGTGCTGGGGCAGCGCAGCGGCAACCGCGGGCTTTGCGCCCAGCCCTGCCGACTCGGGTTTGAGACCCGCGCGAGCAGCCACGCGCTTTCGCTCAAGGATATGAGCCTGATCGAGCGGATCGGCGAGCTGGAAGCGCTGGGGGTGCGTTCGGTCAAGATCGAGGGGCGGATGAAGCGTCCGGAGTATGTCGCGGCGGCGGTCACCGCCTGCCGGGATGCGCTCGAAGGGCGTCCGATTGATCTTGAGGGATTGCAGTCGGTATTTTCCAGAAGCGGATTTACAGATGGTTATTATACGGGCGTCCGGAGCCTCGATATGTTTGGTATCCGGGGCAAGGAGGATGTAACCGCAGCGGCCGGGGTGCTTGGGCGGCTCGAGACCCTCTACACCGATCCCCGCAGGCAGGTGCAGAAGGTCGGGATTGGGCTGGATTTTTCCATGCAGGCGGGGGAGCCGTCGGTCCTGTCGGTGGCCGACTGCGATGGGAACACAGTCCGTGTCGAGGGGGAATCCCCGCAGGCCGCTCTCAACAAGCCGACCAGCCCCGAACGTGCGGAGGCCAGCCTATCCAAAACGGGCGGAACCCCCTACCGGGTAGAGCGGGTCAGCTGCGCGATCGGGCCGGGGCTGATGCTGCCCGCCGCAGCCATCAATGCGCTCCGCCGGGAGGCGCTCTCCCGGCTGGATGGGCTGCGCGGCAGGGCGCGGACGGTCCCGTTCGACCCGTCGGGCATCGAGCTGCCCGCGGCTCCGGAGGCTGCGGTACCGTCCATCCCCGCTTTGCGCGTCCGGCTCAACCGGAAAGAGCAGCTTTCGGAACCGCTCTGGCGGGAGGCCGGGCTGGTCACCCTGCCGGTCCCTGAGCTGGTGGCGCTGTTTCGGGCGGGTCAGGTGCCGGAACCACTGGTGGACAGGCTCTGCGCCGGGCTGCCTCATATCCTTTTTGAAGGGCAGGACACGCTCCGCAGTCAGCTTGCCGAGCTGCGGGAATACGGGGTGCGTCATGCCGGGGCGGGCAATCTGGGGAGCCTGGAGATTGCATCCGGATGCGGGTTTGTCCTGCATGGGGAGGCGTTCTTCAACGCTGCCAATTCGGAGACGGTCGCCGCGCTCGCCCGGATGGGGCTTGCCGATCTGGAGCTTTCGTTCGAGTTGAGCCTTGACGCAGCCAGACGGCTGCGTCATCCGCTCCCGCTCGGGCTTACCGCTTATGGAAGGCTGCCGCTGATGACCGTCCGGAACTGTCCGGTACGGGTTTCTGCCGGATGCAGGCGGTGCGGGGAAGGTGAAAATTTCGTCACCGACCGCAAGGGAAACCGTCTGTATGCGTCCTGCGACTACGGGATGACCGAGCTTTATAATCCGGTGCCGCTTTACATGGGCGACCGGCTGGACGAGCTGAGCGGGCTGGGGTTTTACACCCTGCGGTTCACGACCGAGGACGCGGTGGAATGCCAGCGGGTGCTCGACGGGTACCGCACCGGGGACGCTTATCCCGGGAAGTTTACCCGGGGGCTGCTCTACAAGACCATTTTATAGGGGACACACACAAACGACTTGAACAGGATTGAAGGAGACAGAAAAGAACTATGCACTATCCAGGGAATCTCAAACTGATACGCCTGCGCCCCTCGTCGCGGCTCCCATCGCCTGCGACAGAGGGCAGCGCGGGTTATGACCTCTACGCTGATCTGGACGCGCCCGAAGTGATCCTTCCCGGGCAGACGGTGACCATCCCCACCGGGCTTTCGATGCAGATTGCGCCCGGGTTCGCAGGGTTTATATTTGCCCGGAGCGGGCTGGGGGTGCGGCATGGGATCGTGCCGGCCAACTGTGTCGGGGTAATCGACAGCGACTATCGCGGCGAGGTATTGGTCGCGCTTTATAACCACGCGGAACAGCCGTTTACCGTCCAGCCGGGGGATCGGATGGCACAGCTTGTGCTGCTGCCGGTTGCGCTCCCGCAGATTGAAGAATGCCGCACGCTGGAGGAGAGCGTCCGCGGCAGCGGCGGGTTTGGATCAACAGGAAGATGAGCAGAGGGGGCGGTTTGTGATGAGAAAGATGCTGTTGTTTGGGTTTTATCTTGTGGCAGCCGTAGTGGTAGGCGCGCTGCTGGCTGCGGCTGCAACACAGGTCCCGGCGCTGGCTTGGCTTGCGTTCGGCAAAAGCATCGGGCTTTCGGTTGAAAACCCGATGGTGATCGACCTTTCGGTCATCAAGGTTGCGTTTGGATTGGAAGTCGGGATTACGGTGGCGCATCTGCTTTGCCTGATTGCTGCCTTTTTCGGCTATAGATATACGGTCAAGGCGATGGGGTGGATGCAGCATGAAGACAATGAGCGATAAACGGATCATACTTGCGTCCAAGTCCCCCCGCCGCAAAGAGCTGATGGGCCTGTTGTTTCCCCAGTTTGAGGTACAGGCGTCGGATGTGGACGAAACACTCCCGGAAGGGGTATCGCTGGGGCGGGCGGTCGAGCTGCTTGCCCTGCGCAAAGGGCAGGCGGTTGCCGGGGCCGAGCCGGACGCACTGGTAATCGCGGCGGACACCCTTGTGACACTGGGTTCAGTGGTTTTGGGAAAGCCAACCGGAAGGGAGGATGCGGCAAGAATGCTCCGGCTTCTTTCGGGGCGGGTGCATCAGGTCTATACCGGGGTCGCACTGCTTGAAGGAGAGCGGACAAACCGGTTTCACTGTGTCACCGATGTGGAATTTTCCCCGCTCACCGAGGAGGAAATCCGCTGGTACCTCTCAACCGGAGAACCGTTCGACAAGGCGGGGGCCTATGGCATCCAGGGGTATGGCGCGCGGTTTATCCGGGGGGTCCGGGAGGACTTTTTCAACGTAATGGGGCTTCCGGTCAATGAATTATACCGCCAGATTATGCAATTTACCAAATAAAAATGGTCGAAACTTCGGGAATATTAACATTTCACCGGTTGTTCTATCGCGCGGGAAAAGGTATAATATCTGCATGGCAGATCAGGTCGGATTGGGTCCGATCGGTGACAGACGGTACAGTCCGAGAACAAGCGGGGCTGTGTTTTGAGAGATAGCCAATGCGCTTTTCAGGAGGCGCAGGACGCAGGGCGTCCGCTGGCTGGGAAATCCGGAGCAGGGGCGGAGGATCAAAGCGATCCTTCCCGACTGGGCTTGATTATAAGAATTTAAAGGGGATAGGAGCGATGTTTGGTTTGTTTACAAAGGATATTGGAATTGATCTGGGTACAGCGAATACATTGGTTTTCCGCAAGGGAAAGGGGATTATTATGCGGGAGCCGTCGGTCGTGGCGGTCGACACCCGTACAGATACCGTCCGCTATGTTGGTCAGGAGGCCAAAGAGGTCATCGGACGTACCCCCGGCAGCATTGTTGCAGTGCGTCCGCTCAAGGATGGCGTAATCGCTGACTTTGATATCACCGCTTCCATGCTCCAGATTTTCATTAAGCGGGTGTTCAACAACTCGATTTTTGCCCGTCCGCGGGTGATTATCTGCATCCCCTCCGGGGTCACCGAGGTTGAACGCAGGGCGGTGCGTGAAGCGGCGTTTAAGGCGGGTGCAAAGCATGTCTGGATCATCGAGGAACCGATGGCTGCGGCGATCGGGGCCGGCCTTCCGGTTGCCGAGGCGAGCGGGAGCATGGTTGTCGATATCGGCGGCGGCACCAGCGAGGTTGCGGTGATCTCGCTGGGCGGCATTGTTGCGGCCCGTTCGGTTCGCATCGGCGGCGATGCGCTCGACTCCGCGATCATCCAGTATGTCAAGCGCAAGTACAACCTGCTGATCGGTGAGCGTACAGCCGAGGACATCAAGGTGCAGATCGGTTCGGCGTTCCCGTTTGAAGGGGAAGCGAGCATGAATATCAAGGGGCGCGACCTGGGGGATGGGCTGCCCAAAAACATCATGATCACCTCGGAAGAGATCCGGGAGGCGCTTGCAGACCCGCTCGCACTCGTGATGGAGGCGATCCGGATCACCCTTGAGCGCACCCCGCCCGAGCTTTCGGCAGATATCATCGACCATGGCATTACCCTGACCGGCGGCGGCGCGCTTCTGCGCGGCCTGGACAAGCTGATCGAAAAGGAAACCGGGATGCCGGTCTATATCGGGGAAGACCCGCTTGACTGCGTGGCCAAGGGCACCGGCAAGGTGCTTGAAAGCATCGAACAGCTCCACGAGCTGCTTTCGGAGGGCACCCCGAATTATTAAGCGCCGGTTTCGCAGCCTGGAAAAGGGAGCCGTGGGTGCGCCTATGCTTTTGAAGCCCTGACGCCCCAAATACCTGTTGTTTTTTGGATTCTCATCCGGCCCGCGGGCCGCAGTGTTTCGAGGCCAGCCGCCGCAGGAGGCCCCTGTCCTGGGGCCGCGGTATCCGCTGCTCCTCATGGGAGCGTATGTTGTTTTGGATTCCGGACCAAAACAACGCCTATCGGCTTCCTGGATCCTTCTTCAGATCGAAGCGCTTTTTCAGGTGGATTGCCGCCCGACGAGCGGCAGGAGGGGGCTTTTTACGAGAAAAGAGGCGATATGCAGCAGGCCCTGAGCCTGCGGTGCAGGAAAGGCCGGAGAAAGGTTCGTCGTTTTGGAAGATTTCTTTAAAAGTATCAGATTTAAAATATTATTGGGTGTGCTGATCCTGCTGGTATTTTTTATGCTGCGGGCCGCATGGACTGGCGGTGTCGCGCCGATCCTCCCGCAGGCAGCGGGTGTGGTTGTCACGCCTTTGCAGAGGGTGTCCTCCTCGCTCTCCAGGCTTGCGGGGGACTATTTCGTGCGCTATATTGAGGCGTGGCAGACCGCCGAGGAGAATGAGCGGCTGCAAATCGAGGTCAATGAGCTGCGCCAGCAGCTGGTTGAACTCGAAAACTACCGCGAGGAAAACGAAAACCTGAAAGGGTTTCTGGAGATCAAGGAGCGCAACCCCGATTTCGAATTTGAGCCTGCGTCGGTCACTGCCCGCGACCCCAACGACCGGTTTTACTCATTCACGATCGACAAAGGCACGCTGGACGGGGTTTCCCCGAATGATACCGTCCTGACCTCCGCCGGGCTGGTCGGGCGGGTCAAGGAGGTTGGGTTAAACTGGGCCAAGGTGCTGACCATCCTCGACCCGTCGGTCAATGTTGGCGCTTACGACAACCGCACCCGCGACACCGGCATCGTAACCGGGGCGGTTGACCTCGCAGGGCTTGGGAGATGCAAGCTCGCCTATCTCCAGCGGGAGAGCGGCGCGAATGCAGGGGATCTTGTCGTCACAAGCGGGGGAAGCATCTTCCCACAGGACATCGTGATTGGCAGGATCGCCGAGATCGCCTATGAAAAGGGGGAAATTTCCCTCTTTGCGGTCATCGAACCGGCGGCAGATATCCGCTCGCTCACCAGCGTTATGGTAATCAAATCATTCGCCGGGCAGGAGGTCCCCGCTGATGACGAATAAAAAACCGATCTTCGCTGCAAAATACTTTTCGTATATTATATTTATAATCCTCCTTTTTGTATTGCAAACAACCCCCGGATTTTTGACAGTCCTAGAGATAAAACCCAATTTTGTCATCCCAGCGGCGGTCTGCATCGCTATGCGCGAAGGGGAGTTTCTGGGCGGGCTTTACGGGGCCTTCGTCGGGATACTCTGTGACCTCGGCGGATTCAATCTTTTCGGTTTGAACGCTATCCTTCTGCTGATTGCAGGGGTGGCGTGCGGCCTTCTCACGATCTATCTGCTCCAGCCGGGTCTGCTTAATTTTCTGTTGCTGCTTGCCGCAGTGCTGCTCGCCCGCGGCCTGCTCGACTATCTGCTCAATTTCCTGATGTGGGGATATGAAAACGTCTGGATGGTGCTGGCCTACAGGATTTTGCCCGGTATCGCCTATTCGCTGGTTATGGCACCGCTGGTCTACCTGCTTTATGAGAGGCTCTACCGCTTTTTCCAGCAGAAGCTCGAAAGCTAGCGATTGTTTTTAGGAACGATCAGGCGGTTTTATGTTTCCATCCCAAGCCTGTTTCAAATCAAACGTTTCGTCCACCTTTTCAAAGGTGGTGGGGTCGAGGGGCAAAGCCCCCGCCGCCGGAAGAAAGGAAGTTGTCCATGCATCTGAAAGCGCGCACTGTCCGCCTTGCCATCCTTGGTGCGGCAGTTGTCCTGGTTTTGCTGCTCTATTCCCTGCGGCTGATGCAGGTGCAGGTGGTTGAAGGGGAGATGTATGCCCAGATGATCGACGAGGGATGGTCCTCCACCCAGACGATCAAGGCAGCGCGCGGGGAGATCATCGACCGGAACGGCCGTCCGCTGGCCATGAACACGATCGGGCGGGATGTGGTGATCGACCGCGCGTTCCTCGTCCCGGGCAGCACCAATGAGGTGGTGCTCAAGCTGATCCGGATCATGGAGGAAGCGGATGAAGGATGGATCGACAACCTGCCGCTGACCCGGCAGCCGCCGTTCCGCTTTTATGAGGGGGAAAGTTACGCACCCGCCATCTCGACCCTCAAACGTTCGCTGGGGCTGAACGAAAACGCTACCCCGGATGACGTAGTTTACTGGCTGAAAGACCGGTACGACCTGGAGGCGCATGGGAGCGAGGACAACCCTATCCCCTATACCGACGAGGAGTTCCGTAAAATTGCGGGGGTACGGTATGAGATGGAGCGGACCAACTTCAACTATAACAATCCGTACACCTTTGCCACCAATATCAAGATCGAGACGGTCCCCAAGATCAAGGAACGCAGCTTCGACATCCCTGGTGTCGATGTCAAGGAGAGCACAATCCGCCAGTATGTCAGCGGCGACGTGGCGCCGCATATTATCGGTCAGATTGGTAAAATCTATAAGGAGCAGTGGGACGAGGCGATCAAGGACGGGGCCGAGCTGGTCAATGGCGTGACCTATGCTGAAATCGGCGGGCGTAAATATGCGATGAACGATGTAATCGGCAACTCGGGCGCGGAGCAGGCGTTTGAATACTACCTCAAGGGGGAGGATGGCGAACGTCAGGTGCTGCTCAACGCACAAAACCAGGTGGTCGATGTGGTGGACACCAAGGAGGCAGTGCCGGGCAATACGGTAGTGCTGACGATCGACTCCCAGCTCCAGAAGGTGGCACAGGATTCCCTTGAGCGAAAGATTCTTTCGATGCAGGCGGACCTGATAACCTATCCCGAGGGAGAGGGCCACGAGGCAGACGCGGGTGCGGTTGCGGTGATCGACGTCAAAACCGGCGAACCGCTTGTGCTGGCGAGCTACCCGTCCTATAACCTGCAAAACTTCCAGAAGGACTATACCATGCTCGCGCAGTCCAAGCCTCCCCGCCTGCTCAACCGCGCGCTCGATGGGCAGTACACCCCTGGTTCGATTTTCAAACCCGTGGTCGCGCTTGCGGGACTGAATGAGGAGGTTATCACCTCGTCCAGCGAGGTTTACTGCGGGCAGATATACACCCGTTTCCGCGATTACCAGCCCCGCTGCCTGGACCTGCATGGCCATATCAATGTGATTGACGCGCTGCGCTGGTCCTGCAACATTTTTTTCTATGATACCGGCTGGGAACTGGGGATTGAGAAGATTGTCGAATATGCCAACCGGCTTGGCCTCGGACTACCAACTGGAATAGAACTTCAGGAATATACAGGACGTATATCCTCTCCGGAATTGAAAGCCCGGATTCATCAGCTGGGTGACCGGGACTGGCAGCCGGGTGACGTGCTTCAGACCTCGATCGGGCAGATGGACACCCTGCTTTCCCCCCTACAGCTCGCCAACTACGCGGCGACTTTGGCCAACAACGGCAAACGGATGGAGGTTTCGATTTTGAAGTCGGTGCGGTCGTACACTTTTGACAAGGTGGTCTATGAGCACGAGCCAAAAGTGGTCGAGACGATCGAAGCGGACGAGGCGTTCGACACCATCCGGGATGGGATGATCGCGGCTTCCCGGATCGGTACCGCGCGCAGCATCTTCGGGGAGGGGCTCTATGAACTCACTGTTGCCTCCAAGACCGGTACGCCCGAGACCGCTGCCTATCCAAACTCGACCTTCATCGCTTACGCGCCCGCCGAGGACCCGGAGATCGCAGTCTGTGTGATTATCGAGAAGGGCTGGCATGGTTACACCGGTGCGCCGGTCGCAAAAGATATTTTCGATGCTTATTTTTCGACAAAAGGCCGTTCGTCGGATGAGGTGAACTATGTGCGGCTGCTGCCGTAAAACACCGGTTGAGAGGAATTACAGTAGGAAGGAGGGAGCCGGATGGCAGAGGTGATCCTGATTACGTCCGGAAAGGGCGGGGTCGGCAAATCGGTGGTCTGCGGCTGCCTGGGTGCGGCGTTGGCTTCGCTCGAGAAGCAGGTGCTGCTGCTCGAGGCGTCCCGACGGTCGCTTGATGTGCTGTTTGGGGTACCGGATCAGGTGGTGTTTGACCTCTCGGATGCGGCGGGAGGCCGGTGCAGCCTGGATGACGCGCTGCTGCAACTGGGGGAGACCGGCCGGCTGCAGCTGATTTGTGCACCGGTTGGGGGCGCGGAGCCGCTTGGGCCTGCGCTTTGCGGTGAGCTGATCGACGCGCTGGACGCGCATTTTGATTTTGTACTGGTGGATATCGACGGGACCCGTCCCCAGGAGCTTTCTGCCTATGCGGAACCGGCTGACCGCGCGGTGATCGTCTCGACCCCGGATCAGGTCAGCGTCCGGGATGGGCGGGTCGTTTCCGACCTGCTTTACCGGTGTGGCCTGGAGGACATCCGGCTCTGTGTCAACCAGCTTACGGCGGACTTTGTCCGGCAGAGGCCGGTACCCGACCTCGATTGGATGATCGACCAGGTCTGCGCCCAGCTGATCGCGGTGGTGCCGTATGACAAAACACTGGCGCAGATAGCAATAACCCCTACTTTTTTGTCTAATACCTCTAAAAATGTGTTTTATAATTTTGCACAGAGAATCCTCGGCAACTATATTGATTTGTTGATTCAGTAGGTGCTATAATAAATTTGACACTACAGTAAGGTTGGCGTTTTAGTCAATTTTACCGTTTTGCACTGTACCAAAACCGGAAGAGGAGGTAATTCGCAAATGAACATTGCCCTGATCGCACATGATTCAAAAAAAGAACTGATGGTACAGTTCTGCATCGCTTATTGCGGCGTGTTCAGCAGGCACAGCATCTGCGCGACCGGTACCACTGGAAAGCTGGTCGGAGATGCAACAGGTCTGGAGGTGTTCCGGTTCCTCTCAGGCCGGCAGGGTGGGGACCAGCAGATCGCGTCCCGCATCTCCTGCAATGAAATCGACCTGCTGCTCTATTTTCGTGATCCGATCCGCTCCAACCCAGGAGAACCGGACGAAGCCGGACTGCTCAGACTCTGCGACGTACACAACATCCCTGTCGCAACCAACATCGCAACCGCTGAAGCACTGATCCATGCGCTCGAGCGCGGAGACCTCGATTGGCGCAACATCGTCAATCCCAGCAAGCGGTATTAGGGCTATCGGCAAGCAAGGCCCTGCCGGCAAAAATTCCAGACAGAAAAAGGCGTTCAAACAGGAAGAGTACCCGAGGGGGGGCGGACAGAGAGTGCGCGCATGGCTGAGACGCGCATACGCCGGATATCCCCGGGGAAGGACACCCGTCCAGCCCGCCGCAGAACGGCGCGTATCCCTGCGTTAAAGGGTCCGAAAGGGCTGTACCGGACCGGTATGGCCAAACAAGGGTGGCACCACGTGGAAACTCCTCGTCCCTGTATACGGCATCCGCTGTATCCTGAGACGGGGGTTTTTATATGGAACATGATTTTTCAGGATAACGCATACCGCTCGACCTCCGCGCCAAGAGCCGCATTCAGCGGTTGTTCTCCGAAACGCTTCGCTTGGCTCACAGTGCGGCGAGCGGCCAAAGGCCCTGCCTTTGGAAACCGCGATTTTTTGAAAAAAATCGAGTAAAACTTTTGGCTTTTTGATTTTTCAGTCCATAAGGAGGATTTTGACAAATGGCAATCATCACAAATGCGCCGCGTGGGACACAGGATGTCCTGCCGTCGCAGAGCTACAAATGGCAGTATATCGAACAGATGGCGCTGGACATTGCGCGTCTCCACGGGTTCCGGGAAATCCGGTTCCCGGTCTTCGAGCATACCGAGCTGTTCAACCGGTCGGTGGGGGATACCACCGATGTGGTACAGAAGGAGATGTATACCTTCGAGGACAAGGGAGGACGGTCGATTACCCTGCGCCCCGAAGGGACGGCGGGCGCGATGCGCGCGATCCTGCAAAACGGCCTGCTCAACGATGCGCTCCCGCTCAAGGCGAGCTATCTTATCAGCTGCTTCCGCTACGAGAAGCCGCAGGCGGGCCGGCTGCGGGAGTTCCATCAGTTTGGCGTCGAGATGGCGGGGGCGGGCTCCTACGCCGCAGATGCGCAGGTGATCGCGCTGGCCAAGGCAATTTTTGACGCGCTGGGGATCGAAGGGCTTGCACTCGAGCTGAACTCGATCGGCTGCCCGACCTGCCGCGCCGAGTACCACAAAGCGCTGCGGGAATACTTCGCCGCGCACAAGGACCAGCTCTGTGATACCTGCAAGGGGCGTCTGGAGAAAAACCCGATGCGGATTCTGGACTGCAAAAACCCCGCCTGCGCCGAGATTGCAAAGGGTGCGCCGGTGGTCCTCGACTACATCTGCGATGACTGCCGCGCCCATTTCGAGGGATTGAAAGGCAACCTTGATGCCATGGGCATCGCCTACACCGTCAACCCGACGATCGTACGCGGGCTGGACTACTACACCCGCACCGTTTTTGAGTTTGTCACAACCGGGATCGGCGCACAGGGAACCGTCTGCGGCGGTGGCCGGTACGACGGGCTGATCGAACTGCTGGGCGGACAGCCGACCCCGTCGGTCGGGTTCGCAATGGGCCTGGAACGGCTGCTCCTGGTCATGGAACAGCAGGGCTGCGGCTTTGCGCCCGAGCAGAAATGCACCATGTATATCGGCAGCATCGGGGACGCCGCACAGCAGAAAGCCGCCGGTTTGACTGCGGCCCTCCGGGAAGAGGGATTCTATGTCGAGTGCGACGCGGTGGGACGGTCGGTGAAAGCCCAGATGAAGTATGCGGACAAGCTCGGCGCGAAGTTTAGCTGCATCCTTGGGGACAACGAGATCGAGGCCGGAAAGGTACGGATCAAGCGGATGGATAAAGGTGAGATTACCGAAGTCGCCCTCGATCAGGAAGCGCTGGTGCAATACATCTACCATAACACAATTGATGAAATAGTAGAATACGAATAGGAAATAAAGTAAGGAGATATACAAAATGGATACAATGCAAGGGCTGAAACGGACCAAATACTGCGGAGAATTTACAGTAGATGACATCGGCAAACAGGCGGTAGCCTGCGGATGGGTACAGAAGGTGCATGACAAGGGGATGCTGGTTTTCATCGACCTGCGCGACCGCACTGGCATCCTACAGCTGGCGTTCGACGACCAGACCGATCCGGAGCTGCGCGCCAAGGCACAGACCCCGCGTGCGGAATTTGTGCTGATGGCAAAAGGCACCATCCGGCGGCGGGAGTCGGTCAACAAAAAGATCCCCACCGGCGAAATTGAACTTTATGTCGAGGACCTGCGGATTCTCGGCCGGAGCGCGACCCCGCCGTTTGAGATCACCGAGACCACCAGGGTCAATGAGGAACTGCGGCTGAAATACCGGTACCTCGACCTGCGGCGCGGCGAGATGCAGCGCACGATGCAGATGCGGCATAAGATTGTCAAACTGGCGCGCGACTACTACGATGAGAATGGGTTCCTCGAGATCGAAACCCCAATTCTGATTAAATCCACCCCCGAGGGCGCGCGGGACTACCTTGTCCCTTCCCGGGTACAGCCCGGCTCGTTCTATGCGCTCCCGCAGTCCCCGCAGCAGTATAAACAGCTTCTCATGCTTTCGGGCTACGACCGGTATATGCAGGTTGCGCGGTGCTTCCGCGACGAGGACCTGCGCGCCGACCGTCAGCCGGAATTTACCCAGATCGACCTGGAGATGTCGTTTGTGGATGAGGACGACGTGATGACGGTCAACGAAGGGTTCATGAAGCGGGTATTCCAGGAGGCGCTTGGGGTGGAGGTGCAGACCCCCTTCCAGCGGATGCCGTATCAGGAGGCGATGGACCGGTTCGGTTCGGATAAGCCGGACACCCGGTTCGGGCTGGAGCTGGTGGACCTCTCCGATCTGCTGCAAAACTGCGGGTTTAAGGTGTTCGCGGGCGCGCTCGGGACAGGAAGCGTCCGCGCGATCAACGTCAAGGGCGGTGCGGACAAACTCACCCGCAAGGAGATCGACAAGCTGGTGGAGTTTGTCAAAACCTACCGCGCCAAAGGGCTGGCCTACACCCGCTTGACCGCCGAGTCGGAGACCTCCTCCTACGAAAAATTCCTGAGTGAGGAGGAAAAACAGGCGATCCGGGCGCGGCTGGACGCACAGACGGGTGATGTGCTGCTGATTGTCGCCGATCCGGACAACCAGACGGTCTATGACAGCCTGGGCGCACTGCGGTGTGAGATTGCGGAGCGGCTGGGCCTGATCCCCAAAGGGGTGTTCCACTTCCTCTGGGTGACCGACTTCCCGCTCTTTGAGTACAGCGAGGAAGAGGGCCGTTATGCCGCGAAACACCATCCGTTCACCCATCCTGCGTTCGCCGACCTCGACAAGCTCGAGAGTGATCCCGGCGCCTGCAAGGCGCGGGCCTATGACATGGTGCTGAACGGCTGTGAAGTGGGCGGCGGCTCGATCCGGATCAATGACCCGGATTTGCAGGCGCGGATGTTCCGCGCGCTGGGCCTGGACGACGCGACGGTACAGGAACGGTTCGGCTTCCTGATTGAGGCGTTCCAGTACGGCGCACCGCCACACGGCGGCATGGCATACGGGCTGGACCGGCTGGTCATGCTGATGCTCGAAAAAGAGTCGATCCGCGACGTGATCGCCTTCCCGAAGGTCCAGAACGCCAGCGAACTGATGACCATGTGCCCGACGCCGGTTGACCAGAAGAGCCTGGACGAGCTTTCGATCTGTGTGGTTAAAAAGGACAAATAAGGAGAATCCATGAAGCAGACAAGAGTATTTGCCAAGGCCACTGTGACCGCGAAGGCCGAACGGAGCATCGAAAATGGCCATCCGTGGGTCTATGACACCGAGGTCGTCTCGGCGGAGAACGGCGTTGAAAATGGCGGGCTGGTCGATGTCGTCAGCATAAAAGGGAAATATCTGGGCACCGGGTTTCTCAGTGAGCGGTCCAAAATCCGCATCCGGCTGGTTTCCCGCAACGCAAACGACCGGTTTGACCGGGCGTTCTGGGAACGCCGCCTGCGCCATGCGTGGGAGTACCGTAAAACGGTCATGGGCGGCGACCTTGGATGCTGCCGCCTTATCTTCGGCGAAGCGGATTTTTTCCCCGGCCTGACTGTTGACCGGTTCTCGGATGTGCTGGTCACCCAGACCCTTTCGCTCGGGATCGAGCGGCTCAAAGAAACCCTCTTCCCGCTCCTGCTTGAGATTTTGCGGGAGGACGGGCAGCGTATCCGCGGCATCTACGAGCGCAATGACGTTGCGATCCGCGAGCTGGAGGGGCTGGAACAGGGTAAGGGCTGGTTTCAGGCTCCGGACGGGTTTTCCACTGCCCGCACCGAGATTGTGGAAAACGGGGTCTCCTATGCGGTGGATTTTGAGAACGGGCAGAAAACCGGTTTTTTTCTCGATCAGAAGTATAACCGGCAGGCGGTCGCCCGGATTGCAAACGGCAAACGGGTGCTCGACTGTTTTACCCACACCGGTTCGTTTGCGCTCAATGCAGCGCAGGGTGGGGCCGCGTTTGTCCGGGCGGTTGATATTTCAGAAAGTGCGGTCGCGCTTGCGGAGGAGAACGCCCGGACAAACGGATTGGAGGGTCGGATGTCGTTCACGGCTGCGAATGTGTTCGACCTGCTGCCTGCGCTCGCGTCCGATTCCGGGGAACGGTATGATTTCATCATCCTCGACCCGCCTGCATTCACCAAGTCCCGCAGGACGGTGGACGGCGCGTCCCGCGGTTACAAGGAGATCAACCTGCGCGCTATGAAGCTGCTCCCGCGCGGGGGCTATCTCGCAACCTGCTCCTGCTCCCACTTTATGACCGAGGAGCTGTTTCTGAAGATGCTCGGATCGGCAGCGCGGGATGCCTGTGTCAGCCTGCGGCAGATCGAGGCGCGCCAGCAGTCGCCCGACCACCCGATCCTGTGGAATGTCCCGGAAACGAATTACCTGAAATTTTATCTGTTCCAGGTGGTGTGAATCTGCCCCGCTCTATCAAAAACCAAAAGTTTCGTCCTCCTTTTCAAAGGCAGCGGGGACGAGGGGCAGGGCCTCCGCCGCTGTGGTTTCAAAAATGTGATTTTTATCCGGAGTATTCCGGCGTATTTGAGAGAAAAAGCGGGAAAATCGAAGCAGATGATTTCTAAATTAAATTTTTGCCCAAAAGGGGTTGACAGGCAGGTTTTGGCGGGGTATAATACGAAAGTCGTCTAATGGATTTTAGATAGTATTGAATGATTTTGGAGGAAACGGTATGTCTACTACAATGCCTAAAGTAGCTGAAATTACCCGTAAGTGGTATATTCTCGATGCTGCTGACAAGCCGCTGGGACGTACGGCAGCCACTGCCGCAATGATCCTGCGCGGAAAACATAAACCCGAGTTTGCACCTCACTGTGACTGCGGCGACCATGTGGTCATCGTCAATGTCGAGAAGGCGGTGCTCACCGGCAAAAAGCTCGATCAGAAAAAATACTACCACCACAGTGGTTGGGTCGGCGGCCTGAAAGAGGTCAAGTACAGCACCCTGATGAAGGAGAAGCCCGAAAAAGCAATGCTCCTCGCAGTCAAAGGGATGCTGCCCGATACCGTGATCGGACGCAAAGCGCTCACCAGATGCCGGGTCTTCCAGGGCGCCGAGCACAAACATGCCGCGCAGCAGCCGCAGGCATGGGAACTGTAAGGAAAGGGGTATTTTAAATGTACGAGTCCAAGCCTTATTTCTATGGCACCGGCAGAAGAAAACAGTCGGTTTCCCGCGTGCGCCTGTATCCCGGTACCGGTGCAATTACCATCAACGGTCGTGACATCGACGATTATTTCGGTCTCGAGACCCTGAAATTGATCGTCCGCCAGCCCCTCAATCTCACCGATACAATCGGCAAGTTTGATGTTGTCTGTACCGTTGCAGGCGGCGGTGTTTCGGGTCAGGCGGGTGCAATCCGCCATGGCATCTCCCGCGCCCTGCTCCAGAACGGCGAAGAGATGCGTCCTATCCTCAAAAAAGCCGGTTTCCTCACCCGCGATCCTCGTATGAAAGAGCGTAAGAAATACGGCCTCAAAGCCGCACGTCGTGCGCCTCAGTTCTCCAAACGCTGATTTTACAAACCCCCGAAGCTTGGCGTTTCGGGGGTTTTTCAACAGCACCTCATTTTTGCATCAAATCTGTGCCGGAAAGTATATTTTGGCAGCCGCACGACGTGCGGCTTTGTGGTGCCATGGCACCACAAAGAGCCCTGTCTGACTTTCATGGGTCAGCTCCGCCGCCCCAGCCTGACTTATATATTTGGATGAAAGCGGGTTGGTGTCTGGCGGTTGATTCATAGAGGAACCAGGTTACATAAGCCGACGGCATAGAGAAAAAGCGAGTAAAGCGATAGACGAAAAAACAGCTCTTTTGACCCTATTTTGAGAAGGGGGCAGATAGATGTACCATATCGTGATCGGGGATGATGATCCCCTGTTTTTAGAAGAAGTAGAACGACTTGTTTCTGCCTGCATGGACAGCGAAAGGCTGGAGTGTGGGAAGGACTATACAATCGACTGTTATTCAAGCGCTTCATCCATGATGAAAGCGCTTGGTGAGGACAAAGAGCGCTGTCAGCTCTGCCTGTTGGATGTGGAGTTCG
Source organism: Anaerotruncus sp. 1XD42-93 (assembly GCF_009917605.1). Classification (NCBI taxonomy): domain Bacteria; kingdom Bacillati; phylum Bacillota; class Clostridia; order Eubacteriales; family Oscillospiraceae; genus Anaerotruncus; species Anaerotruncus sp. 1XD42-93. Next base: position 22,720 of record NZ_QZEG01000005.1, read on the forward strand.
GCAAGGACAATGGCTTGCAGCTGGCGGCGGCCCTGCGGGAGCAGACAGAAGAATTCAGCCTGATCTATATCACCAGCCACCGGGACTATGTGTTTCAGAGCTTTGACACCCGTCCGCTTCACTACCTTCTCAAACCTGTGGACAGGGGTAAGCTGGAATCGCTCATCCGGGACGACTACCGACGCCGGTATCTAGGCGAGAAACTCTATCTCAAGGCCGGCGGCAAACATATGGCGGTTGCCTACCAAGATATCTATGCGGTGGAAGCAGCCCAGCATCGCGTTTTCCTCCATCTGCGGGAACGTACGGTGGAATGGGGCGGTTCTCTCTCGGCGCTGGCCCCAGAACTGCCGGTCCGGTATTTTTGCCGATGCCATAACAGCTATTTTGTAAATTTCAGCCATATGACCGAGATGGTGCGTTATGAGGCGCGGCTGGAAAACGGGGAGATCATCCCTGTAAGCAAACGGCTTTACAAGTCCGCTATAGAACAGTTCATTGCATTTCTCAAAAACTAACCGCCTTCTTTCCAGTCGGGAAGAAGGCGGTTTTCTATAGCTGTTTTGGCATCAGCAGGGCGGTTCGGGCGACAAAAACACCGTCCCCCGCCTCAGCCTGTAGTTCACTCTGGTAACGGCGGGCGATATTCTCCATGATTTTCAGGCCGTAACCATGTCCCGCACCCTTGTGAGAGCGGAAGCGCCCGCCCTCCTTATCCGGCTCCGGGATATGTGCAAAGGTGTTTTGTCCTTCGATGAACAGATAGCTTCCCCGGATATGCATGGTGATTTCCACCCATTTCGGCTGTCCCGGTGGGATAAGAGAGGCAGCGTCGAGGGCGTTGTCCAGAAGATTCATCAGAAAGGCAGACAAATCCTCGTCGGGAAAGGGCAGTGAGTCAGGCAGATCAATATGGAGACGCAGTTCCACTTCCGCAGACCTGGCCCGTTCGATTCCCCGGGTCAGGATGGCATTGATAATAGGATGGTTGGATATCTTCAAGGGAACAATCTCCCCGGTCTGCCGGGTGAGGCGCGACAGATACTCGTCCAGCCTTTTATAATCCCCTCTCTGGCTCAGTGTTTGCAGGATGCCCAGATTGCCCAAAATATCATGGCGGGCTTGTGCCAGCGCCGAGCTGCTTTCCTGTAGGATGCGCAGGTTTTCCCAGGCGAGCCGGTTTCGTGTTTCAAGCAGCTCCAGCTCCCCTTGGGCCTGGGCTTCCGTCATCTGCCGCCAGAGGGAACGCAGGACTGTTAGATAGGTCAAGGGCATGAGGATCAGCACCAGAACAATGCGGATGAGCCCTTCAGGACCGGGCATGGGCCGCCCCACCGGCACCGAGGTGACCATAATCAAAAGATAATAGGTTGCACCAATGACGGCAAAAAGCCACCATCCTTGGGTCAGCCTGCGCTGAAGCTGGAGATAGGGCTGGCGCAGATACCGCCAAAACAGAAGCTCCACCATAGGGAAGGCGATCAGCCGGGTGATCAGCATCACCAGATAGGTGTCACCCGCCATTCGGTCAAGAAAATTTGTGATCTGCAGAATCCAGAAGCATAAAGTGTCGGACAGGCAGAACAGAAAGAAAAAACGGCCATCCCGGTATTTGGAGAGCCAAAAAAACAGCAGCAGGGTCGGGATGGTACAGGTGAAAAAGGCAGCACGCATGATGATGCCCGATCCCTGCCAGAACATGGTCATCACATTGACTACCAGCAAAACACCCGCTCCGGCGAACCCCGCGGTCAACGTCACCGGCCAGGGAAAGCTCGGCTCGAACAGAAGGAGAAAGAACACGATGATATGAAACATGGACCAGAGAAAGGAAATATCCCGCAGCACCGTCATGGTACATACCTTCTTCCCACTTTTAGAATCGAAACACGGATAAAGAATCATGCTGATTCTTTTCAAGCCCGCAGCACCCTCTGCGGTAGGCTGCTGTGAGCAGCATTGGTATCAAGCATAGCCTGCCGTTAAAAACAAGTGCCTGTGGTTCCTTCCATAGTTTACTGGAAAAAGAGATGGGCTGTCAAGCCGGAGGAATTTCCATTTGGTCGGCTTTTTCGCCCAGTTAGGAAAATCCTCTTGTTCGTCGACTTTTTTTTCGGTAGAGTAAAAATGCGGGATGTCAGGATGAGTGGGAAGGGGGCATGTGTGGAACTATGCAGGCAGAAAATTACCCGCAGCAACGGTCCAACCGTTCCCCTCGGGCGGTAAAACACTCCAGAACTGCGCCGCTCCCATCCTGACAGGATGGGACATCAAAAAGGAGGGAGAATGTGAAAAGGGAAAGGAAGTGGATCACGACAGTGGAACTGGTCATTGTGCTCCTGGCAACGGTCGCTGTCTTCGTGTGGGGAAAACGGGCCACCATGACAGAACGGGGCTACGCAGCCTGCGGCGGAGAATATTCGCTTCTTCTGCTCCCAGTCCTCTATTACATCTGGAAGCAGGTCCTGATTGACTGGATCACGGAGCTTCGGTATTTGTGGAGGGACAAAAAGGTATGAGAGGACCTTATACGGGCGGATCAAAGAGCGATACAGATCCGAAGGAAACAGGCGTGAGACGCACTCTGATAGGGCAGCTGGAAAAGGCCGCTGTCCGAAAGCAATGAATTCATGGGTGATGGAAATGGAAGAAAAGAAAACAGAAAAAGCATGGGTCATATCGGATGAACTATGGGAGGAAATCAGGGCGTATATCCCGGAAAGGCAGCGGGACCCGAACAAACAGTACAGGAATGCGCCCGGGCAGGGCCGTCCCGGGCTGCCGGCAAGGCAGGTGCTGGAGGGGATATTCTATGTGCTGCGGACCGGCTGCCGGTGGAAAGCGGTCCCGCGGGAGTATGGGTGCGGCAGCAGCATCCACCGGTATTTCCAGGAGTGGCTGGGAGCGGGCTTTTTTGATCAGATCTGGAAATTAGATGTGGAAAAATACGATGAGTTGGAAGGGATCAGCTGGGAATGGAAAAGTGTCGGCGGAAGCTCGGTCAGGGTGCCGGTGAGGCAGGAGCTGGTGGGGCAGATGCTCATCGGCCACAGGAAAGAGGAACGGCAGGGCCAGGGGCTATAGACGATATTCCCCTGTTTGCAGCCGTTGAGAGACCAGCAATCCCCCGCCCCGGAAAAGAGGGCAGGAAAGGAAAACACCCCCTGGTCTGTTAAAAACCAGTCGATTTGGACCGCAGGTGCACCTCCGAAGTATACGATGCATACCTGTTGGTACAGCCTTTGCAGATCGCTGCTCCTTCAGCGCTGCTTTTAACAGAAGAACACCCCGGGAAACGCGCTCCCAGGGGTGTTTTTTCATTTGTGTAAGCCGCCGCAAAAGTTAGCGAAAGAAAGCCAGACCGACTATACAGAATCGCTCAGAACCGGTTTTACGGGTTCGCCTGCCCCTGTTTGGCAGGCACTGGTTTCGGACGCAGCACCCGGATCGCCTGATGGCAGTTGCGCACCTCGACCGACCGCAGGCTCCCGCCGTACTCGCCGTCGAGCGTCCAGGGGACCTCTTCCTCCGCTTCGCAGAGCAGGTGCGATGTGCGCAGGCTTACCAGATACTCCGAGTCCAGTTCCTGCTGGAGGATCGCCCGGATCAGTGACCGGGTCTGGGTCAGGTCCTCGGGGCTGCGCACCAGCAGCACCTCAAGCAGCCCGTCATTCATCGAGATGGCGAAGTCCTCATGCAGACGGAATCCTCCAACCGAAATTGCGTTGCTCACCATCCCAAAGAGGAAGTCCCCTTCGACCTGCCCGCCGTCGTGGGTGATGGACATCCGATAGGTCTTGATCGTTGGAAGCCGCCGGATTCCCTCAAGGATATAAGCTGCGCGGCCCAGCCTGCACTTGGATTCCTGCGGGGTCTGGTAGGACACATCGGTAAACGCCCCGAACGCGGCGATATAGCTGAAATACCGGTCGCCAAAGCGCCCCACATCACAGGGGAAAGGGATCCCCTCGACGATCGCCTGCGACGCTTCCCGGATGTTTTTGGAAAGCCCCAGGCTGTACGCAAAGTCGTTGACCGTCCCCGCCGGGATGTATCCCAGCAGCGGCCGCGGATCACATTGCATCAGGCCCGACACCGTTTCGTTCAATGTCCCGTCCCCGCCGCAGCAGACCACCAGTTCAAATTCATTTGCCCGCGCTTCCAGCAGCTCCGGGATCTCCAATGGCCGCTGGGTCGTACGAACGGTCGGTTCCCATCCCGCTTTCACAAACAGGTCGATCGCTTCTAGGGCCCGGGTCTTGATCTCCGCGCGCCCCGCGTGCGGGTTGATTAAAAAAAGCAGTTTTCTCATTGAAATCCCTTCTCCTTTCAGGCAGATATTGTTTTTAAAACGGGCCTTTTCCCAAAACGAAAGTTTTACTCAATTTTTTCCAAAAAATCGCGGTTTCCAAAGGCAGTGAGGCAACGGAAGTTTGGGTTCCAGCCCAAACTTCCGGGGCGCAAGCGCCCTTCTTCGGGAGTCTTCTCGGGCTTTCAGCCCGGACTGCGAGCCGCAGCGAGCGTTTCGAGGCCAACCGCCGCAGGCGGCTCTTAGGCCGAGATCGCGCAAAGCGCGACGCCCCCTCAGTTTGCCTTACGGGCGAGGGGTCGGCGACCCCTCCCCGTAGGCCCCTCCCTTCCGGGCTGGGCGCCGCTTTTTTCCAAAATTAAAGTTTTACTCGATTTTTTCCAAAAAATCGCGGTTTCCAAAGGCAGTGAGGCAACGGAAGTTTGGGTTCCAGCCCAAACTTCCGGGGCGCAAGCGCCCTTCTTCGGGGGTCTTCTCGGGCTTTCAGCCCGAAGCGCGCAAAGCGCGACGCCCCCTCAGTTTGCCTTACGGGCGAGGGGTCGGCGACCCCTCCCCGTAGGCCCCTCCCTTCCGGGCTGGGCGCCGCTTTTTTCCAAAATTAAAGTTTTACTCGATTTTTTCCAAAAAATCGCGGTTTCCAAAGGCAGTGAGGCAACGGAAGTTTGGGTTCCAGCCCAAACTTCCGGGACGCAAGCGCCCTTCTTCGGGGGTCTTCTCGGACCTACGGTCCGAAGCGCGGCATCCGCCGCGACGCCCCCTCAGTTTGCCTTGCGGGCGAGGGGTCAGCGACCCCTCCCCGTAGGCCCCTCCCTTCCGGGCTGGGCGCCGCTTTTTTCCAAAATTAAAGTTTTACTCGATTTTTTCCAAAAAATCGCGGTTTCCAAAGGCAGAGCCTTTGGTCGCTCATCGCAATGAGCGAAATACTTTATCCTGCGAAGCGGCAAGAGGGGGCTTTTTGTAAGAGAAAAAGCCCCCTTGCATAAACAAAATACCGAACAGGTTCTCACATATGCAGGCGTTTTTGCAGCTCGGCCTGGGTTTTGCGTCCGGCGAACGAGAAGAGCGCGGTGAACGAGAGGACGCTGGCCACGATACAGATGACCGAAGGATAGCTGACCTTGGCCCAGCCGAAGAGGATGAAGGCGAGCGGGATAATCCCGAACAGGCCATCCAGAATCATATAGACGAGGAAATCCTCGCTTTTCATATGCAGGATCCTGGCAAGCAGGAGAAGACAGAGCATGGCGATGACGCAGAACCCGGGGATGGCATAGGTGACCGACCAGCCGCGCCAACGGGTGAGGAAATCCCAGAGCAGGGAGATCATCGAGAGCCAGAACACCTGCCACAGGATATTTTTGGGCAGATTATGGCGGCGGCGAACCGCGCTTGAAACGCTGACCCACATACATCCGATGCCTGCGAGGACGAGTACCGACCACCATCTGTGGGGGGTGAAGAGGAAGTTGCAGGCCACGCAGATCACGCCGGCGGCAATCGAGAGGAAGATGAAAATACGGATCACCAGATGGTGCTGCCGGTAGACGGTAGGCACCACCGGGAACACCTCGGCCTGCGGGTCACCGCCGGGCGGAAGCTGCCCCTGACAGAGCGGGCATCGCCGCCGGTCACCCGGAACCTCCACCCGGCATTTGTCACAATATGGCATGGTTACTCCTCCTCCGGCTGGTTGGAATGGATGGTCAGCCCGACCCCGAGGTCCCCGAGCGACCGGAAAAACCGCTTATACAGATCAGCACTCACCAGAGGCGAGGTACAGCTCACCATCATCCGGTCCCCGAACGAGCAGGCACAGACCTGCAGCCGGTTGGTGCTGTTAAACACATCGAACAGTCGGATATACTGATGCAGTTCGGCAGGCATCTCCACCCGGCCAAGGTTGGAGAGTGCGCCTGTCACCCCGCGTTTGGACACCCGGTCCGCGATCCGCAGGCTCAAGTCCTTGAAGGCCAGCGGCACCAGCCGGGTCAGCATATTGTGTTCAAGCGCCGAGAGCTGCTGCATCCGTCCGGCCAGACGTTCCGGTGTCAGTTCGGCAGACATCTCGGAGGTCAGGACCTTCAGCACCTCTTCGAAATCCGCATCCGGGCGGTCGAACCGGTAACTCAGGTTCACAATCCCGAAAAAATTCCGCGCCGATTCGGACGAAAAATATTTGCGCAGATTGACCGGGATGGTCAGCACGACCGGTCTGCGCCGCTCCCGGACGGTCATCTCTTCATTGACCGCGCAGAACAGCAGTCCCGCGAGCAGTCCGGTGACCGTTACCCCGCGCGCCCGCGCGCAACCGACCACCTCTTTGGCCGAACATTCCGCCTCGAGCACCCGCAGCCGGTATTCGGGCAGGCGTGCGCCGGTCAGATGATGGGCGCGCACCGGTCTGGGCGGAACCGCCGGCCCGGCAGACGCCGCGTGGTCGCCGTAGTACCGCCGGAAGCTGTCGTCCGAAGCCTGCCCGGTCGATGCGTCGTAATCAAAAGGGGGAAGCCCGTCTGGGAATGCTTGCCGATGCCGGATGGTCAGGTAATGGTAGACAAGCATCCGCAAAAACTGCAAGGCGCCGGTTCCATCGGTAAGCGCGTGGTAAACCTCAAATCCGATCCGCCGCCGGTAGTAGAACACCCGGAACAGCAGCCCCCGCCGGGCGGGATCGTAGAGCGGCGCACAGGGGGGCAGATGCTCCTCCTCGACCTGTGCCTGAAGGCTGGAGCTGTCCAGATAGTACCAGAACAGCCCGCGCCGCAGCACCGAGCGCAGATGCGGGAACGATTCAAGGGTCAGATCCAGTGCGGCTTGCAGCGCCTCCGGTTCGACCTGCTCGTACAGCTCGCAGGAAAACCGGAACACTTTGGGGTCGGAGCGGCTGCTGGTGGGCGGGAAAATCTTCGCCGCATTGTCAAGGCGGCTCCACCCGGTGGCTTTCCGTCCGCTCATACCCGTTCCTCCCGCTCCCGCAGAAATGCATTGATCCATTCATAGATGCGCCCCACCTGCGCAAACTGCGGCGGCAGCGCCAGAAAACCATGCAGGGCGTCCGGCATCCGGCGGCAGACCACGTCGCCCCCTGCCTCCGCCAGGCGTGCCGCATATTCCTCCCCCTCGTCCCGCAGGGGGTCATACTGCGCGGTAACCACCAGCGTTTCGGGCAGGCCGGTGAAATCCTCGGCCAGCAGCGGCGCAAAGTATGGGTTTTGCAGGTCGGCTGCGCTGCCGCGGTAAAGCTCCATATAGTCACAGATCCGCCGGGAAGTCAGCAGGTAATCGGTGCCGTTCTCGGTCACCGACCGGAAGGGGGAAGCGGGGGTATGGTCGTTCCAGGTGGCCGGGTAAATCAGGATCTGCCGGGCAGGGAGGAATTCCCCGCGGTCCCGCGCCATCAGGGACACAGCCGCCGCGAGATTGCCGCCCGCGCTGTCACCGATCAGTGTAATCCGCCGGGCGCTCACCCCGAACAGGCTCGCGTCCAGACAGACCTCCCTCGCAACCGCGTAACAGTCCTCGAGCCCTTGTGGGAACCGGTGCTCGGGTGCGAGGCGGTAGTCAACCGAGACCACCAGATGCCCGGTCGCCTCTGCCATCTGGCAGCAGATTTTGTTATAACTGTCGATGTTGCCGGTCACCCAGCCGCCGCCATGGAAGAAAAGCAGGATTCGGTCGTCAGCCCCGTTTCCCGATGCGAACAGCCGTACCGGCACTTCATGATCCCCGCATTGGACGGTGTGGTCCCATGTCTCGTAGGCTGCACCGATTTTTTTGCCCACCGCGGTGTCAATCTGCCGCTTGAGCGGGTAACTTTTTCGAATATCAATATCTGGATAGGACAGCGCTTTGAGCGCCGCCCGCATGGCTTTGCTGATTGCGATGGAAATCCTCTCCTGTCTCTGGTAAAAACGGTCGATATGATGTATAATAGATGTGACCTGTATAGGATGTGATATTGGACGCATGGTACTGCCTGTCTTTGCGCGCCGCGGCGGATGCTGCGCTTCGCGCGGGGATCGTGCAGAGTGCGGTGCCAGAGAGAGGATATGCCCCCTCTGGCGGAACTCCTTTTCCAGGTGCTTTGTCTTTTTTCTCAAAGCTGCGTGCCTCGGATATTGAGGGCAAAACAGGGCGCAAGCCAACCTTGCCGCTTTTTGTCTCTCTTTTTGCGATGCCAAAAGAGAGACGCCTGTGCGGATATGGGCGTTTCGTACCGCTTGGAGTACATCTTATAAACGGATGATACCACAATCGCAAAACGATGTGGCATCATTGGCCATCGGGACGGGAGCAGTCTCTGGCTGCGCATCGTCCTGATCATAGCTATTATACCATAGAGTGATGGGAAATAAATGAACTTGAAGTTAAACCGCAAAAAATCCGCAAAAATTCTGCACTGCTTACATATAAATTCAGATGAAACAACGTTTCTCTGTCCGGATGGTGTGGGAGAAACGATGTATATACGGGAGGTATCATGCCATGCAACAAAAAGGAAAGCCCGCGTCCCCGGGTAAGGGGTACAGGCATCTGCTCCCGCTTTTACTGGCGGGAATGCTGTCTCTGCCACCGCTGGCTGTATATGCGGTGGAAGGGGAGGCAGGCTATTGGGAGCGGATTGCCCATGTGATCGCCGCGATGGACAATGGAGGCGGGAACGAGGTGCTCACCCAGATTGAGCCGGGGGAAGGGATTCCGGCGGAAATTCTGCGGGTCCTCCAGAGCCGGGATGTCACACTTGTCGTCCTCTGTGACGGGAAACGCCTTCGGATCAACGGGCAGCAGATGTATCCGGTTTCGGACAGCCAGGACTCCTATTCCTGGGACGACCTTTCCGCCATCTATGCAACTCCTCCTGGACCGGGTGAAGCCTCGTCCGAGCCCCCGCTCGAGCCATCCGAGATGGAGTCCAGCCCGGATGCGTCGGAGTCCGCTTCCGCCGAAGCAATCCTCTCCCATGAGCTGCCCCCGCGCGAGGGCCAGACCCCCATTCTCATTGCGGCGGAACCGTCTGAACAGGACAGTACTTCCGACACGGCCTCCGAACCTTCTGGGCAGGAGGAATATCTCCCGGTTTCGGCCCGCACCGAGGTCCATCGCCCGGTTTATCCGTTGTTGATCGCTGGCGGGGTGATCCTGGTTGCGGCGGCGGGCGGCGGCGCTGCGATCTACTTCGGCATCCTGCGTGACCGGCTTCGCAAAAAACAGGACGAATCCTCGGAAGAATCCGGGGAAGACGGAGCGGACGAGGAGGACGGAAAAGACAAGAAGGATCAAGAGACGAAAGATGGGGAGGACAAGGGCGAAAAGGCCGCCCCTTCGAGCGAACCGGCGCTGAAGCCGGCAGCAGAGGAAGCGACCGTCGGAAAATCGTAACCAACTGTTTTGTCCCCCTTCTTTTCAACGATGACAGTTTCCGCTCTGGGGCGCTGTTTGATGCCGGCTGGATAGATGGACAGCCGCCGTATTGCTGCCGGTTGCGGAGGAGCGGCTTTTGACAGGCCCCCCCTTGCAAAGGATACGGGCCAGAGGCTTTGTCTCGGGATCGGAGGCGTACTGTTTACATAAAAAGGAGGTGGCGGAACTGGAAAAGACCGCACTGGTGTTGGCGGGCGGCGGGAGCCGTGGCGCATATGAAATCGGGGTGTGGCGGGCACTCACCGAACTGGACGAGCGGTTCCAGATGGTTACCGGAAGCTCGGTTGGCGCGATCAACGGGGCGGTCGTGGCACAGGGGGAGTTCGAGCTTGCGGAACGGATGTGGAAGGAGCTGGAAACCTCCCGGGTTTTTGACCTGCCGCTTGATGAAACGCTGCCGCAAAAGCAAAAGCGGCGTGCAGCTATGCGGCTGTTCGGGCTGGCTGCGGTGCGGGAGGGTGGCGCAGGTACCGGTGCGCTGGCGGGCCTGCTGGCGCAGTATCTGGACGAAGAGAAGGTCCGGCAGTCCCCGATCGACTTCGGGGTGATCGCAGTCGAGCTTGGAAGCATGAAACCGGTCTACCGCTGGAAGGATGAGATTCCGTCCGGCAGGCTCGCGGACTATCTGATCGCATCTTCTTCCCTTTTTCCGGCAATACGCCCGCACGAGATTGACGGGAAAAAATATATCGACGGTGGGTTCGGGGATAATATGCCGGTGCGTATGGCGGCAGAGCGGGGGGCCCGACGGATTATCGCGGTCAATATGGATGCGCCGGGCATCCTGCACGATGACCTTCCCGATGATTGCGAATTGCGGATCATCCGCCCCTATTGGGATTTGGGGGCGCTGCTGGTCTTTGACCCGCATTCGGCGCGGCAGAACCTGCGGCTGGGCTATCTGGACACAATGCGTTCCTACGGGGTGTTCGACGGACATGCCTATACATTTGTCAAAGGGACCATTTCGGACGAGATGCAGCGATACTACGGGCAGTTTTATGCCCGCATGGACCTGCTGGGGTTTCGCAATGTGCGGCGTAGGTTCCTACAGTCGGCGGCCTATGCGGCGGTGACCCGGCAGGTTTACCGGCGCAGCTCCCGTAAGACCCCGGTGCGGGCATTCGCCCTCGACGGGATCGAGTCTGCCGCCGAGCTGCTCGGCCTCAATCCATGCGTCCTCTATTCCGCCGACAGGCTGCATGAACGGCTTTCCGAAGCAGTGCAGGCGGTCGAGCTGCCTGCGTCCCTGTCCGGGGAAGGGGGGGCCGTCCCATTGGGGCTTTCCGCGCTCGCTGATGCACTCCGGCTGGCAGGCCGCCCCTGCCGACTGCGGTTTCTCGCCCGCACCATCCGGTCTGCGCTCGACCGCGCCGAGCCGGTCAGCCTGCTGCCGGTTGCCGCGCTCCTTCCCGGGGAGTTTTCGGCTGCGCTCTACCTGGCTTTTTCCCGCATCCTGTAGAACGTGTCAAGGGGTATGCCTGGCTGGCGGCAGGCATACCCCTCTTTTTTACACATGTCCCCAATGAGCAGGCGGAATCGTTTTGAAGAAAAAATTGCCGGAAAAGCGCCAATAACACTTTTCCGGCAAAGGGAAGAAGTTCAACAGGGATCGATCGCGAGACAGGTGAGAAAGCCATATGCTTGAAGTCCGAATGTACAGCAGTAGCCGTCGATGTGGTCAACCAGCCAGACAAAGGTTCCGAATGAAAATGGACGGCTGTAGGCGAGCGGTTTTGGAAGCAGGCGCACCGGCCCGACAAAGTTGGCGACAAGCCCCAGATAACAGTAGGCGGTGGCCAACAGGATCACCAGCAGGGCGACCCGCAGAACGGCTGGGCACGCCGGCAGCTGCAATCCGCAAAAGAGCCGGGCAAACAGGAGCAGAGCAAGCGTCCCGCAGACAACGGAAAACGGGAAAAAATAGAATTTGAAATATTCCTTCCATACAACCTGTTCCGTTGGGAGCGGGTCTAACCTCAGGTAAGCGAGGAAAAAGAAAACAGGGATACCCATAAAAAGAAGGAACAGGCAAAACCTGACCTGCGACCAAAGCGGTTTCATTTTCATAGCCCCCTCTCTTCCGAGCCGGATGCCGCTTTTTCCCAGAACTAAAGTTTTACTCAATTTTTTTCAAAAAATTGCAGTTTCCAAAGGCAGAGCCTTTGGCCGCGCTCCGCAGAGCGCGGAACGCTTTGTCCTGTGAAGCGCATTTTTGGGGTGAATTGCCGCGAAGCGGCAAGAGGGGGCTTTTTGCAAGAGAAAAAGCCCCCTTGACCGGATCAGTCCGCGGACAGCTGGTTGATGATGTGCAGCAGGGAGCGGGTATCGTCAATCCAGCGGGTAAACCGCTCCTCCGCATCCAGCGATGAGCTGCCGGTTTGCTTCATCCAGTCGAGGCTGTATTTGCCGAACGCAATTCGCTCCGCGAGATACCCGGCGATGTCCTCAGGTTTCCATTGTGAAAGTTTTGATACAGGGGATTCTTCGTCAATATATACGTTAAAATACCACGGCGGACTCCCTAGAAGAGGGACTGAAACCGCACTTACTGTTGCATGTTCCGGAATCGTTCCTATATCGACGAGATCGGCAAGGAGCGCGTCGAACTCTTCTCGCGAAAGGTTATTCAAATCGTATTTGTCCCGCAGAAAGATTTTTTGCGCTTCGGTCAGCTCATTTTTTTCCGAGACGGCTGTCCTTGAGGAAGCGCGAAGCTGCGCATAGAGCGTCTGTGGTGCTGGGGACGGAAGATCAGATGCAACAGCAGAACCACTGGACACAGCGGTTTCCGAGGGAGATGCACTGGCGGCAGAGCGCAGCATCGCGGCAGGAAAACCCAAAGAATCCACCTGCCTGCTGCGGCTTTTAAGGTTTGTGGTTGTTTGCTGGCGGGCAATGGACGAAAGACTGGCAGGGACCAAGAAAAAGACCTCCTTCTTTAATCTACACGAACAAGGCTTTCCCAGATCGGTGAAAAAGCCTCGTTCGTATCCAATAGCAATATCTATATTTATTGAGATAGATGTTGTTTTAGCGTTTATTTGTAGATGGTTCCCCAAACAACTTTATCCCGCCCGGTGCCGTCGCTGAAGTAGATCTGCCAGGGAAGAGAACGGGAAAAATCAGAGGTAACAAAAGAGAAGGTTGCAGAAGAAGAGTTTGTAGGGACGGCGGTTGTTCCGACAGTGGAACCGTTCACTTTGAGCGTTGCAAGGTTTGCCCCCTGCGGATTCACGAGAATCTCCACCAACCAACCATCCGCGTTGTGTTTGGAGAAAACGGCCTTGGTTTCGCTGTCAATAGTCACATTGCATAATTGGTCATGCTCGGGATAAGCAAGACTAAATGCGCCCGGATAAGGGGTATTTTGTCTTTTATCCGCAGCATACACCTTGACCTGCTTGATGGCACACCGCCCCGGATAGCGCGGTTCGATCTGGCTGTCGGAAGCGTCCTCGCTGGCAGACACCACATTCGGCTCAACCGCCATTGCGGGGAGAGCGAAAACAAAAATCATGCTCATGACCAAAATGAAACGGAACATTTTTTTCAGGTTTTTCATTTTTTACACTCCTTCATTCTGTCAAATAGTGATAGATATTGCTATTTTAAAACGCTATAAAAATTGCTTTGAAAACACCTCTTTCTGCAACTCTGTTTTTATAATAATATATAATATATAATATCCCGATATGGCCGGAATGTCAACATCTTTATCTTGCTTTTTGCGCAATATTTTTGTCAGATATTTTTAAAAATATCCATAATGTTTTATTGACGGTGTAGTGTCAATATGCCGCAAAGTGTGCTATACTGGAAGCCGGCGAAAGGAGGTTTCGGGATGGCAAGACCGATGCTGCGGCGGGAGAATCCGCATCCCGAACAGATGCAGGCGTTCCGGATCTCCTGCGCGGACTGTTACGGCTACTGCTGTACTGCGCTCTGCTTCTTCAAGACTGACGGTTTCCCGATGGACAAGCCTGCGGAGACTCCCTGCCGCAATCTGGAGCCGGACTTCCGGTGCAGGGTGCATGACCAGCTTTCCGGCAGGGGATGGAAAGGCTGCCGCGCATATGACTGTCTGGGAGCGGGACAGGCTGCGGCGCGGCTCTACAGGAAGGACTGGCGAGAGGCCCCCGGGACAGCTTCTGAACAGTTTACGGTTTTTCTGACCCTCTGCCGCCTGCGTCAGATCGGCTGGCATCTGGTCGAGGCGCTTCAACTGCTCCCAGCCAAGCCGCTTTGGGCGGCGCTGGAGGCGCAGTTGGCGGAGAATCAGCGGCTGGCGGGACAGCCTGCCGGGGCGCTCATTGGGTTGGACCTGTCCGCTCACCAGGCGCGGGTGAATCCGCTGTTAAAACAGGCCGCCGCACTGACCATGCAGGCCGCAGGGGGCGGAAAACGGTGTGCCGACGGGATCGGGAAGCGGTTCAGGGGGGAGCTGAGTGGAATGGACTTCAGCCTTGCGCTGTTGATCGCTGCCAATTTTAGCGGGTGCACCTTTTACGGGAGCAATCTGCTCGGGGCAGACCTGCGGGAGGCTGACTTTTCGGATTCTGACCTGCGGGGAGCCTTTTTCCTGACACAGGGCCAGCTCAATGCCGCGAAAGGGAACCGGAATACACGGCTTCCAGAGGGGCTTTCCCACCCGTCCCACTGGGATTGACAGTGAACAGGGGTTGGGAATGGGTGCTTTTTCTCTTGCAAAAAGCACCCTCTTGCCGCCCTTCGGCGGCAATTCACCCGAAAAATGCGCTTCACAGGAGAAAGCGTTCCACGCTCATCTCGCGCTAAGAGCCCGCCTTCGGCGGGTTGCGCTCGAAACGCTTCGCTGCGGCTCGCAGTGCGGAGCGCGTCGGGGGCTCTGCCCCTCGGCCCCGCCGCCTTTAAAAAGGCGGGCGAAACTTTTTGTTTAGAGAATGGAGGAAAAGGGATGAAGCTGTTATTTTTATCCTATCCAAAATGCACGACCTGCCAGAAAGCCAAGCGCTGGCTGGACGAAAATGGGATTTCCTATGAGGAACGCCACATCAAGGAGCAGAATCCGTCGGCTGAGGAACTGCGGGACTGGCATCGGCAGAGCGGACTGCCGCTCAAACGGTTTTTCAATACGAGCGGCCTGCTCTACAAGGAACAGGGACTGAAGGAAAAGCTTCCTCTTATGGATGAGGCGGAGCAGTATGCCCTGCTTGCCACCAACGGGATGTTGGTCAAGCGCCCGCTGGTGGTCGGGGACGGGCTGGTGCTGGTGGGGTTCAAGCCTGCTGAATGGGAGCGGCTGAAAGGGTGAATTGTTGGGTTTATATCCTGCGGTGCGCTGATGGAACCCTCTACACCGGATGGACCTCCGATCTGCAAAAGCGCCTTCGGATGCATAACAGCGGTACGGCTTCCAAGTATACCAGGTCACGCCTGCCCGCAGAGATGGTTTACAGCGAGCCTTGCACAGAGCGCTCGGAGGCGCTCAGGCGGGAAGCGGCGATCAAACGGCTGTCCCGTACGGAAAAGCTCGCACTGATCCGCGGCGCTTTCCGGGGATAAGCGCGCTACTTTCGGTTTTGCTCCCCCCAGATACATAACTGGTCCAGAACCGACATTAGCGATTTCCCCCGATTGGTGAGGGAGTATTCCACCTTGGGCGGGATTTGCGGATACTCTTTGCGCTGAATCAGGTCGTCCGCTTCCAGTTCCTTGAGGTTCATGCTGAGCGTCTTGTCCGAGATGGTTTTCAGATAGCGGCGCAGCTCATTGAAACGCACCGGCTCAAATTCCATCAGGCAATAGAGAATGACCATCTTGTGCTTGCCGCTGATCAGTGACAGCGTATAACTGAATCCGGTATCCTCGAAGTTAGCGTTTGCAATATAGTTTTTAATCATACCAGTTACACTTTCTTTTAAGACAGTACTTGATTTTTTTCGTGCTTGCGTTACAATGATAGCACAGTCGAAAAATACTGTCAATTCGATTGGGAAAGGGGTATTGGTTTATGGGCAGAAACATACTTGTGCTGAATGGCAGTCCCCGCATGAATGGCAATACGGCTGCTCTGGTAGAGCAGTTTACAAAGGGGGCCGAGCAGGCCGGGCACAGGGTTGTCCGTTATGATCTTCAGAGGATGCAGATTCATCCTTGTCTTGGCTGTTGCCAGGGAGGGAAGGACCCGCAGAGCCCATGCGTGCAGAAGGATGACATGCTGAAAATCTATCCTGACTACAGGGAGGCCGATCTGGTGGTACTGGCAAGTCCGCTTTACTACTGGACGGTCAGCGGTCAGCTCAAATGCGCGTTTGACCGGCTGTTCGCAGTCGCCGAGTGCAACGCGGATTACGAGAATCCCAAAAAGGAAAGCGTTCTGCTGATGGCTGCGGAGGGCAGCGGGTTTGAAGAGTCACTGTACTGGTATGATCGCCTGATGGACCATCTCGGCTGGACCGACCGGGGAAAGGTCCTCTGCGGCGGGGTATTCCAGGCAGGGGACATCAGGGGGAATTCCAAGCTGGAGGATGCTTATCAGCTAGGACTCCGTATTTAGAAGCAAACGTTTTACCCGGTTTTTTGCTCCTGCTTAAGAGCCGGCGTTTCACACGACGCGCGGGCAGGATGCGCCTTGCGGATCAGGGGGCAGCGCCTCCTCTCCGCAGGCCCCTCCCCGGTAAGCTGGGAAGGCTGTTCTTTTTTCATTTGCGTATCCACTGTTAAATCTTGTTTTGAGGAATGGAGCTGGAGATTGTGACAATGACACAGATGATCCTGCTGGTCTGCCCGATGATCTTTCTGGCAAGCTTTATCGACAGCATTGCGGGCGGCGGCGGTCTGATTAGTCTGCCGGTCTATATGATGACCGGACTGCCGATTCATACCGCATTTGGCTGCAACAAGTTTTCCGCCAGTATGGGCAGCATCATTTCGGCAGTCCGCTACCAGAAAAGCGGCAAGATCAAGTGGAAATCGGCGACGGTTTCAGCGGTTTTTTCGCTCTGCGGCGCTTCTATCGGCGCACAGATCAATCTGCGGCTCGACCCGCTCTTCCTGAAAAAACTGGTTCTGGTGATCCTGCCGATTGCGGCAGTGGTGGTGCTGTTCGGCAACCATCACCGGCAGAATATGCGTCTGCTGGAAGGGCGCCGGCTCTACCTGGGCTGCGGGATGGCCGGCCTGCTGATCGGCCTCTATGACGGGGTCATCGGCCCCGGGACCGGGACCTTTATGATCCTCGCATACACCTCGTTCATTGGATATGACTATGTAACTGCGAGCGGCAATGCCAAGGTTGCAAACCTTGCTTCCAATCTGGCGAGCCTGATTGTTTATCTGCTGCATGGGAATGTGCTGTTCCTGTTGGCGGTCCCTGCCGGAATCTGCGGTATTCTGGGCGGCTGGATCGGAAGCAGCCTCGCGATCAGCAAAGGGACCAAATTCATTAAGGTGATCGTGGTGCTGGTGCTGATCGGGGTATTTGGCAAGCTGATCTGGGATGTTGTTTCGGCTGCGGGGGTGGTTTAAATGAACATTCAAATTTTTGGGAAGGGCAAATGCTTCGATACCAAAAAGGCGGAGCGATGGTTCAAGGAGCGGCGGATCCCCTACCAAAAGATCGACCTTGGGCGGATCGGGATGAGCAAGGGGGAACTGGAGTCGGTCAAGCGGTCGGTCGGCGGGTTGAAGCCGCTGATTGATCCAGCGTCCAAGGATTACGACCGTTCCTTCGTGGCATATCTTGCTTCGGAAGAGAACATCGCGGACAAGCTGCTGGAATATCCGGGACTGCTCAAAACGCCGGTCGTCCGCAACGGCAAACAGGCGACGGTGGGTTACTGTCCCGAAGTCTGGGAGAGTTGGAAATAAGAACCTGTATTCATAATCAGGGGATACCGAATGGGCGAGGGATTTTGTTGCCCTGCAAGGCGAAAAAACGCAGACAATACTTTGTGTATTGCAAGGTTTTTCAGCGCGGCAGGCCGGCAAAAGCTCCTGATCAGACGGTGTCGAATGGTTATGCATACGGGTTCTAACAATGCGAGGTGGCAGAGATGACTGAGAAATGGTATTACACCGACCCGTATCTGCGGCGGTTCACCGCGACGGTGACCGGATGTGAACCGGCCGGCACCGGCTGGCGGATCACTCTGGATCGTACAGCATTCTATCCCGAGGGCGGTGGCCAGCCGGGGGACAGCGGGCAGATCGGCGGGGTACGGGTGAGCGACACCCACGAAAAGGGCGGCGAGGTGTTCCATACGGCCGCCGGCCCGCTCGAGCCGGGCAGGAAGGTGGAGGCGGAGATCGACTGGGACCGCCGGTTCTCGCTGATGCAGAACCATAGCGGGGAGCATATCGTGTCCGGGATCATCCACCGGCTGTTCGGGCTGGATAATGTGGGGTTTCATATGGGGAGTGATGCGGTGACGATCGACCTGAGCGGGGAACTGGATGCGGAGCAGCTTGCACAGGTCGAACGGGAAGCGAACCATGCGGTCTGGGCGGATCGTGAAATCCAGATTGCATATCCCGACCCCGAAGCGCTGGCGCGGCTCGACTACCGCAGCAAAAAGGAACTGACCGGTGCGGTGCGGATCGTAACCGTCCCGGGAAGCGATGTCTGCGCCTGCTGCGGCACCCATGTCCGGCGCACAGGGGAGATCGGTGCGATCAAGCTGCTGACCTCCCAGCGCAGCAAGGGGGGCGTGCGGGTGTGGATGCTCTGCGGAGCGCGGGCGCTCGCCGACTATGCCGCGAAAAATACCGATCTCTATGCAATCTCCGGGCTGCTCTCGGCAAAGATTCACGAGACAGTCCCGGCGGTCGAACGGCTGCTCGCTGAAAACGCCCATCTGGAACAACGGGCGGCACAGTTGGAAAAACAGTTATTCGCCATGAAAGCAGAGCGGTTTGCAGAGGGAACCGACCGGGCGGTCGTGTTCGAGGAGGGGCTGGATCATGCGGCGCTGCGGCGGTACTGTCAGGCGCTCTGCGCGCGCGCAGGGCTTGCGGCGGCTTTCTCCCCGGATGGGCAGGGCGGCTGGCGGTATGTGCTGGGCAGCACCAAACGGGACCCGCGCCCGCTCGGGAAGGCATTGAATCAGGCGTTTTCCGGGCGCGGGGGCGGGAACCGGGAGCTGGTGCAGGGGACCATTTTGGGCGGACAGCCCGAGATTGCCGCGTTCTGTGAGACGCTGGGATAAGGGCCGGCCCGTAGGGGGTTCTATGCAAAGGGGAAGCGTCCCCTGCCAGGGATAGGGCACAGGGTCCGGGGGCAAACGCTGAAAAACTGTATACACAACCCCCGTAGGATCGTTTGTGCATACAGTTTTTCATCAGCGTTATTCTACGGTGATGACCGAGACCGGGCATCCCTGCGCCGCACTGGACGCTTCATTTTCCATCTGGGGCGGGACCGGGCTGGCGTGGACCTCGGCGAGTCCGTCGTCCGCCATGCGAAAAACATCCGGGCAGGTTTCTGCGCAAAGTCCGCAGGAGATGCACCCGCTGCGGTCGATACTGGCTTCCATAAGTTGATTCCTCCAAAAACAAGATTTGCCATCGGCAGCTTTAGTATGGGCTGCCAGATGGGATTCTATACCGAAAGGGGTATCCGGATGAAATTGCAGCAGTCCCGTCTTCCCGAGCTGTTTGAGGAGGGCGGATCGTTTGCCGTTGAAGCACAGGCCAGTCTTGACAGTGAAGACAGGCTGGAAAACCGGCGGTTCACAGGGGACTTCCCCGGGACAGATGCGCGCGGCCTGGATCTGCGCGGCTGCCTGTTCGACGGGATGCGTCTTGCGGGCGGCAGGTTGGAAAAGGGGTTTTTCATGGATGTGGCCTTTCGCAGGTGCGACCTTTCAAACCTCGACCTTTCCGGCGGGACGTTCCGCAGGGTAACGTTCGAGGACTGCAAGATGGTCGGCGCCCTGCTGCCCGAAAGCTCGCTGACCGATGTCCGGTTTGCCGGCTGCGCCGCCCGCTATATCAACTGTTACGAGGCAGCGGTGCACCGGGTCCAGTTCATCGGATGCGACCTCACCGGAGCGGTCCTGCAGTCGGTCAGCGTTCGGGAGCTGGCCTTCTCCGAAAGCCGTTTGACCGGCGCGGAGCTATTCGGGACTCCGCTCGCCGGGGTCGATTTTACCACCAGTGAGATTGATGGAATTGTCGTCGCTCCCCAGAATCTGCGCGGCGCGGTTGTCACTGCTCCACAGGCCTGCGAACTGGCCCGGCTGCTGGGGGTTATTATCCGATAGCATCATCACAGCTTTGAGCGCCGCAAGCTGCGGGAGCTTCCCGAGAATCTCGCAGAGCAGGTCGGAAAGCGCGCGGAGCTGTGCGGCCTCTTGGGCGGCGGCCTCCCCCAGCCCGCGCTCGAGCGCATCTGCAGAGTGTTCGAGCAGGGGAAGCATCTGCAGCAAGGAGCGGTCGAGCCGGTTGAGCAGCGTCATCGGCTTTTCCCCCCTCTCTGGATCTTTTCCATATAGTCGGCAAGAATCCCGATGAAGATTTCGGGGGTGGGCTTCTGTTCGTAGCAGAGGCCGGAGATCGCTTTAATCCGGTTCTTCCCGTCGTGTTCCCAGCACACCGCGATCACCTTACGCAGGTTTTTCTGGACGCAGACGGTGCTGGTTCCGTGTCGCCGCGCAATCTCCGGATAGAGCAGCTTGGTCACCCGCAGAAGGCGGTCCTCATCCTCCATTGCAAGCTCGACCGCGGTGACCAGAAGGGGGTAGCCGTCGTAGGCTTTGGAGATGTGAAGGATGCGAAGCAGCTCTTTCAGGCTGTAAATGGGTTGCAAAGGCGTTTCCGTCATTGTAATACCTCCATGAGAACCAAGTTTCACTTACAGGTTATTACAAGTTTCGACAAATTTCGGATTAAAAGACCTTTTACGACCTTTTTGAAGATGAGAAAAATTATTAAAAAAACTATATATTTTGTATAAATACTGAATAAAAAAGAAAAAAAGAGACCCTTTGACAACCTTGCAGCGTCATAGGGTCTTTGTTGTATGGTTGTGTTTTCAGGTTTTTACAGGGTTCAGCCGTTCGCCCAACCCGGCCTGTACCAGTGCTTTCCGGCAGGCAGGTGCGATCAGAACCGATGCGGCCACAGCCAATACTGCATTGATCCCGGAGGTGACCATTTTGACCGAACAGGCGGCGACCGCGGCGTCGAACGCGCTGCCCTCGAGCACCAGCTCGGTGACCGCCTTAATCAGATAGAAAGAGGTCGAAAAACCCGAGCCTGCGATGGCAGCAACGAGATTGAGCCGGTTATCCTCGCCGGAATGCTCCCCCCAATGGGCAATCAGGCCGCAGAGAAACGCCATCAGGAAGAACCGTATGAAAGTCCACGGGGCGTCATAGACAAAGACCGGGTTGGTGAGGTCGTAGAGTGCGGAACCGATCCCTGCGGCAAGCCCTCCGCGAAGTCCGCCGAACAGTAAACCTGCGAGCAGACAGAAGATGTTCCCAATCTTAAACATTGTCGGGCCTGCCGGGGTTGGTATCTGGATTTTCAGGAATGCAGTGGTTACAAAAACCATTGCCCCCATCAGCCCAACCACGACAACATCATAGGTGGAAAATTTTGATTTGTGTTCCATAAAGCACCCTCCCTGTTCAATTTTTTAATATCAGTATACTGGATTTCAGATGCCGCAGCAAACCGGATGATGCAGCAGGAAAAGAGGGTTCGGATTGTTATAAAATCATAATTTATTGGCGCTTGTTGGCCTGGGATTTATAAAAAATAACGGTTCCGGAGAGGGGCAAACAAAAAGAAAAAGAATCAGCCGTAAAACTGCTGCATTTTACGGCTGAAAAGAAAGGCTATATTGTGCAGAAGGTAGAAAGATCAATCTTCTCCATAGGTCTCGATCAGTTGTTTGAGCTGTTCGATCAGCTTTTGGTTTTTCTCCCGCTCGGCCTCATAGAGCGCTTTGTAATCGTGGCCGTCCGCCGGCGGTTCCAGATGGTTATAGCCGCCCTCCCGGATCAGTTTGGGGTAATCCCGATAGGCAACATTGAGGTCGATCAGCCCGGTGACCCCGGGGATCGTTCCCGAGCCGCTGTACTGCCAGATACCCGCTTCTCCGGAGTAGGTGAGCTTGCTCGCGTACTGTGCAACCCAATGGTCGTATTCGGCCAATTCTTTGTCGTATACCTTGGTTTCAAACCAGTCCTTCGAAGCGTACATCATCGGGTAGTAACCGGCTTTGCGGATCTCCTGAAGGAACGCGATGCAGATATTGGTGCGCTCCCGGCGGGAGAGTGCGAGAATCTGCGGCTCATACTCCTGATCGAATGAAACCGGAAAGGTCAGCCGGTAAGGCTTGATTGCGTCGAGGCAGGTACGCGCTTCGATCCGCGCCTGATCGGTATTCAGCGCGTGGGAATACCAGTAGACACCGGTATCCAGTCCAGCGGCCTGCGCCTGTACGAGCTGGGGTACGAACGATTTGCTGATATATCCCTCGAATCCCCAGGTCCGCTGTATGCCATAGCCCACCCGGATCATTGCAAAGGTGCGCCCGCTCTGGCTAACCGCCGGAAAATCCACGATCCCGGTTCCGTTTTGATTGTTGGAGCTTGTGTCAATCCCCTGATACATGTGTCTCCATCTCCTCCATACGATCTCCCTCCATTCTACGGCATGGACCGGAAAAAGGTGCGGGAAAACCGGGCTTGCTTTTGGTGCGGAGAGGTGGTATGCTGAAACCCAGAGAGGGGAGATTTTGATGGCAACCGTCCGATATGACGGAGCGGACCTCTACTATGCATCCTGCGGGCAGGGGGAACCGCTTCTGCTCCTGCATGGGAATGGGGAGGACAGCAGTTACTTCTGCGGACAGATACCCAGTCTGAAAAAGCACTACCGGGTTATTGTGATGGATACCCGCGGGCATGGCAGGTCGGGCCGCGGAGAGGGGCAGCTCAATTTTACCCGGTTCGCCCGGGATGCGGCGGCAGTTCTGGATGCCCTCGGGCTGTCCTCCGCGCATGTCCTCGGCTATTCGGACGGCGGCAACACAGCGATCCGTCTCGCACTTGATGCCCCGGAGAGGGTGCGTTCGCTGATCCTCAACGGGGCGAACCTCGATCCGTCCGGGATCAAATGGACGGTACAGACCCCGATCGTGCTCGGCTACGGGCTTTGCAGGCTGATCGGCCTGTGTGACGCCGGCGCACGCGAAAAAGCCGGTATCCTCGGCCTGATGGTGCACCATCCGCACGTGAGACCGTCCGAACTATCGGCAATCCGTGTCCCCACGCTGGTGATCGCCGGGGAACATGATGCGGTGCGGCAGCGCCACACCGAACAGATTGCCGGGTCGATTCCCCATGCAAGGCTGCGGATTATCCCCGGCGGCTCCCATGCGGTCGCAGCCCAAAAGCCCGCCGCATTTAACCGGGAACTGTTGCAGTTTTTGCAGAGCCTGTGAGAACCTGTTCAGATTCCTTTCAGGATTGCGGCAAACAGAGGCGGATTGTTGGGGCGGTTGATAAAGTCGTGCAGCAGGACGGTACAGGATTTGCTGTCCAGGGTGGGCAGATAGCCGAGCAGGGCGTCCCGCTCTTCGAATCCGCTGTCCCTGCCGTAGTAGATGCAAAGGCTCATCACCCCGTCGGGGGTCAGCAGCCGCAAGCCCGCTTCAATCGCGGGGATGCTCGTTTCCGCATGGGTGAAGATGCTGTGATCCCCGGCGGGGAGCCACCCAAAGTTGAAGGTGATACACCGCACAGTGCCCGGCTGCGCGTACCGCTCCATATTCACATGGCTGTCGAGGTGGACCTGCGCAATCCGGTCGAGGCCGCGTTTCCGGAGCAGGGCATTGGTGCTGTCGACCGCCTCCTGCTGGATATCGAACGCGAGCACCCTGCCGGTTTCACCGGTCAGCCCGGCGAGATAGGCGGTGTCATAGCCGCGTCCGGCGGTTGCGTCGATGCAAAGGTCGCCGGGACGGACATGCTCGGCAAGGAATCGGTGGGAGAGTGAAAGGGCGTTAAAACGGTCGGTCATATGAAAACTCCTCACAGTTGTTTTGAAAGATACGGGATAGGCATTTATATTGCGGAGGGAAAGCCATGCGTTTTTACGATCAGGTCTATCAGATGGTGCGGCAGATTCCCAAAGGCAGGGTCGCTTCTTATGGGCAGATTGCGCTTTTATGCGGCAACCCGAAGGCGTCTCGTGCGGTTGGGTGGGCGCTGCATCTCAATCCCGAGCCGGGGGTGATCCCCTGCCATCGGGTGGTCAACGCTGCGGGGCGTCTTGCGCCGGGGTTCGCATTCGGCGGGCAGGACGAGCAGCGCAGGCTGTTGGAATCTGAGGGGGTTGCTGTCAGCCCGGAAGGGTTCGTAGAAATGAAGCGGTATGCGTGGTATGGGCCGGAAGCGGGCGGGTAATTCCCGGCACCCCCAAAATGCGCTTCACAGGAGAAAGCGCCCCGCGCTCATCTCGCGCTAAGAGCCCGCCTTCGGCGGGTTGCGCTCGAAACGCTTCGCTGCGGCTCGCAGTGCGGAGCGCGTCGGGGGCGCCGCCCCTCGACCCCGCCACCTTTGAAAAGGTGGACGAAACTTTTGGTTTGATCATGCATCTTTATTGTAGCTGTGATAGCCTGAAAACGCAACCGGAGGCGCAGAAAATATTTTTAGAAATTGAACGAACAGGAGGTCAAAGATGGAACCGATTTTTTACACTGTGAAGCAGATCAACGGGGATTATGCGGTGCTGCTCTCGGACAGCGGCGTGGAGAATACCGTGGCAATGGCGTTGCTCCCGCCCGAAACCGACGAAGGGATGCGGCTGCTGTGGGAAAATTTCACCTATAGCGTCACAGGATAGGGCCAAAAATATAGCGAATCTACGAAAAGTCCGGGAGAGACCGGGCTTTTCCTTGCATTTTCAGTGGATTGTGATAAAATGGAGTAAATATGTCTACATTGGGAGGCGCAGCGATGTCGGAAACGATCCTATCCTTACAGAACATTCATAAAACATTTGGTACGGCCGAGGCCCTCTCCGGCGTGAGCCTTGAGGTGGAACGCGGGGAATTTCTGACCCTGCTCGGCCCGTCCGGATGCGGCAAGACCACCACGCTGCGGATCATCGCGGGGCTGGAAGCCCCGGACAGCGGGCAGGTACTGCTCCAGGGACAGGATGTCACCGGCTGGGAGCCCAACCGCCGCAATGTCAATACCGTGTTCCAGAGCTACGCACTTTTTCCACATATGAACGTGGCCAGGAACATCGGCTATGGGCTGCGGCTGAAAAAGATCCCCAAACCGGAGATCGCCCGCCGGGTGGAGGAGATGCTCGCGCTGGTGCAGCTTCCGGGCTATGGCGGGCGTCTGCCCAACCAGCTTTCGGGCGGGCAGCGGCAGCGGGTGGCGATCGCGCGGGCGATTGTCAACGATCCGGCGGTGCTCCTGCTCGACGAGCCGCTCGGGGCGCTCGACCTACAGCTCAGGCGGCAGATGCAGACCGAATTGAAGGCGCTCCAGAAGGATCTCGGGATCACCTTTATCTATATCACCCACGACCAGGAGGAGGCGCTCAACATGAGCGACCGGATCGGGATTATGAATGCAGGGAAAATCCTCCAGCTCGGCACGCCGGACGATGTTTATGAGCGTCCGCAGACCCGGTTTGCAGCCGAGTTCATCGGGCAGAGCAACATTCTGCACGCATCGGTAGAACAGGTATGTGCAGACGGGACGATGTTGCTGTCGTTTGCGGGCGGGACGGTCAAAGCAGCCGGGACCGGCCGTCCAGGCGAACGGCTGGTGCTTTCGGTGCGCACCGAACGGGTGCGGTTCGGCGCGGAAAGCCAATATGGGTTTGCCCTGCCCGGGACAGTAAAAGCCCACAGTTATACAGGCGGTATGCTCCGCACCACCCTGCTCCTTCCAGACGGGCAGGAGCTGACTGTCAACGGGATGGGCGGCGGACACAGCCGCGCCGATGTGGGGGAGCCGGTGCAGGTCTACTGGAACCCGGCCTGCGCAATCGTGGTGGAACGGGAGGGAACGCCATGAACAAAAGACAGAACCGTTTCCCAGCTGCCGCAGTCCCGTTCCTGCTCTGGACGGTGGTATTTGTTGCGATCCCGCTGATCTATATCCTCTGCATGAGCTTCCTCAAGCGCGCACAGACCTGGGGTGTGGTCGCCGAATTTTCGTTTGACAGTTATGCCCGGATGGTTACCCCGACCTACCTCAAGGTCTACGCCCAAAGCATGTGGCTTGCGGTGCTTACCACCCTGTTCACCCTGCTGATCGGCTATCCGTTTTCCTACTTTGTTTCGCGGCTGTCGGAGCGGCGGCGTTCGCTTGTGCTGCTTCTGGTGGTGGTGCCGTTCTGGACCAACTCGCTTGTCCGGATCTACGGCTGGATGATCCTGCTGCGCAGTCAGGGAGTCATCAACACGCTGCTCATCGCGCTCGGCGTGATCGAAACCCCGCTCAAGCTGCTCTATAATTTCGGTGCAGTGCTCGTGGGGATGATCTATGCGCTGCTCCCGTTTATGATCCTTTCGACCTACAGCGCGATTGAAAAGCTCGATCCATCACTGGTGGAAGCGGCGCGTGACCTCGGTGCAGGCCGGTGGCGGGCGTTCTGGACGGTCACTGTGCCCATGACCCGCGCGGGCATCATGGCGGGATGTGTGCTGGTGTTTATCCCCTCGGTGGGGCTGTTCTTTATCTCCGACCTGCTCGGCGGCGCAAAAACCATGCTGCTCGGCAATCTCATTAAAAATGAGCTGCTCACCGCCCGTGACTGGCCGATGGGCGCCGCCCTTTCGGTGGTGATGATGGCTATGACCCTGCTGGTAATCGGCATCTATCAGAAGTGCTCGGGCGAACGCGGACTGGAGGGGATCCTGTGAAAAAACGCACCTTTCTTCCGGAATGCTATATTCTGTTTGTTCTGCTGCTGCTCTATCTGCCGATCGCAGTGGTGGTGGTCTATTCGTTCAATGACACCAAGCTGTTCCATTGGGCGGGCTTCACCTTCGATTGGTACAGCCGGCTGATGCGAAACCGCAGCATTATCGACGCCTTCTTCAACAGTCTGAAGCTGGCGGCTTTGAGCAGCCTTTCGGCCGCAGTGCTCGGAACGGTCGGGGCGGTTGGGGTCTCGCGGCGGCATTTCCGGGGGCGCGCTTCCCTCGAAAATCTCTCGCTCATCCCGATCATGGTCCCGGAAATCATCCTGGGGATGGCCTATCTCGCATTTTTCTCGTTTCTGCGCCTGCCGATGGGGATGCTCACCCTCACCCTTGCGCACACAACGTTCTGCGTCCCGTACATTTTTGTCAATGTCAAGGCCCGGCTGACCGGTCTGGACCCGTCGATCACCGAGGCTGCGCGTGATCTCGGTGCGGGCGGGTTCCGGGTATTCTTTGACATCACCCTCCCGCTGATTTTACCGTCGGTGCTCTCCGGCACCCTGCTCGCGTTTGCCATGAGCATGGACGACGTTATCATCAGCTTTTTTACGACCGGCGTTCAGACCAATACGCTGCCGCTCCAGGTTTACTCGATGCTGAAAACCGGCGTGACGCCCGAGGTCAACGCGCTTTGCACCGTCATGCTCGGGGTGGTGTTCCTGTTGGTCGCGGTCGGACGGCTGGCGGCATCTGTCCGCCGCAGGTTCAGGGGCGCTGCCCCCGAACCCCCGCATCTGGCTTAAGAACCCGTCTGGCATCTAAGAACCCGTATTCACAACCATTCGACACCGTCTGAGCGGGTCTTTTGCCGGCCTGCCGCGTTGAAAAATCTTGCAATACACAAAGGATTGTCTGCGTTTTTTCGCCTTGCAGGGCAGCAAAATCCCTCGCCCATCCGGCATCCTCTGATTATGAATACAGGTTCTAAAGCTTTACTCAATTTTTCTCGAAAAATTGCAGGGTCGAGGGGCAGAGCCCCCGCCGCCGTGTGCACACGGCGGAACGCTTTATCCTGAGAAGCGTATTTTTTTGGTTCTTTTTTTACAAGAGAAAAAAAGAACATTTTCCATATACCAATCCAACCAAACAAAGTAAAAAAGGAGAGAGCTATGAAACAGATCAAGCGCATTTTTACAGCCCTGCTGGCGGCGTGCACGCTGGCAGCGGCATCGGGTTGCAACGGGGATTCCGCTTCTTCCAGCCAGATCATCGGCGGTGCGGACGGTCCGACCAGCATCGTCCTCACCAATGATCCCAGGCCCGCAGAGGGAGGAGAGGAAAAGGTCCTCAATATCTTCACCTGGGCGACCTACTTCCCGGACGACATCCTCGCGGAATTCACCGAGCAGACCGGCATCAAAATCAATTACAGCAATTTCTCCAGCAATGAGGAGATGCTTATGAAACTCGAGGCAGGCGGTGAATATGACCTTGTCCTTGCCAGCGACTACATCATCGACATCGCCCGCGGAGAGAATCTGCTCGCCCAGCTGGACCAGTCCAAAATCCCCAACTTCGGCAACATCAACCCTGCCTTCCAGGGCAAGTTCTATGACCCGGAAAACCAGTATACCGTCCCATATGCAGCCGGGATTCCGCTGCTGATCTATAATCCCGATATGGTCGATTTCGAGGTCAAGGGCTTTGAGGACCTCTGGAACCCCGCCTTTGCAGATTCGATCGTGGTGATGGACGATGCCCGGAATGTTATCGGCCTGACCCTCAAAACCCTTGGAAAAAGCCTGAACGAAACCGACCCCGCCGTACTCGATCAGGCAAAGGAGAAGCTGTTCTCCCTGAAACCCAATATCCGCGCCCTTGATTACGATTCCCCCTATAACCTCATGCTTTCGGGTGAAACGGCGATCGGTTATATGTTTACCTCCCAGATCATTACCGCCCTCAACGAGAATCCCAACCTCAAGGTGGTATTCCCCGAGGAGGGGCTTGGCTTCGGGATTGATTCCTGCTTTATCCCTGCGCAGGCTCCCCACCCGGATAATGCACACCAGTTCCTTGACTTTATCCTCGATGGCCAGCGTTCCGCGCATATCACCGACCAGATCTATTACATCAGCTGCAATTCCGCTGCGAGCGAGTACCTGGAAAATCAGGCGCTTGTGATCCCCGATGAGGCGATCGAAGGCGCAGAGTTCATGCAGGATGTAGGCAGTGCAACCCAGACCTATAACGACATCTGGGCTGAATTTAAACTCCAATAAACCAGTTTGAATCCGCGTGGAAAAACAGCCGGACGGTTTTACCGTCCGGCTGTTTGCTGTTGTCCGCCTTTTTTCATCCTTCCAGGGCTTCAGCGGTTTCCGCCCTTTTCGACCAGTTCGTTTTGTTCGTTGAATTCCAGCTCTATCACCGTCGAACGGGTATAGCGGATGATGGTATCCAGCCGCTTGCGCTCGTCCGGCGCGTAGAACACATAGGAGACGCCCTCTTTTTTTGCGCGGCCGGTACGCCCGATTCGGTGGGTATAATACTCGTTCTCAAGCGGGATTTCGTAGTTGACCACTGCGTCCACATCGGTGACGTCGATCCCGCGCGCCGCTACATCGGTTGCAACCAGGATGTCGATCCCTTCCCCACGGAATGCAGCCATAATCTTGTTCCGTTCGCTCTGCCGCATATCCCCGTTGAGGCAGTCGGCGTTAAAGCCGCGTTCCCGCAGAAGGCCCGCAAGGCTGGTGGTGCTGTATTTGGTGTTGCAGAAGATCATGACTTTACGGTAGTCGTGAATCTGCAAAATATAGACCAGATCTGCCAGCTTTTGGCGTCCGGTACTTTCAAGCATATACTGGGTAATCTTCGGTTCGCTCTCCTTCACCGGCTCGACTGTCAGTTCGACCGTATCCCGCTGGTAGAGCCAGCCGATGTCCATGACCTCCCGGGAGATCGTTGCCGAAAACATTACCATCTGCTTGTCCTTCGGCAGACGGTCAAGAATCTTGCAGACATCCTTATAGAAGCCCATGTCGAGCATCTCGTCCGCCTCGTCGAGTACAGCAATCCGGGTTTTAGAAAGATTGATCGTTCTGCGGTTGAGGTGGTCAAGCATCCGGCCCGGGGTCGCGACTACGATCTGCGCACCGCGCTTGAGCGCTTTGATCTGCCGGTCGATCGGCTGTCCGCCATAGACCGCCACGACCTTGATCTCCGGCCGGAAAAAGGCGAGCTGCCGCAGCTCTTCGGTGATCTGGGTGCAAAGCTCCCGGGTCGGGCAGAGGATGACCGCCTGCACCTGGTTTGCCTGCGTGTCGATCTTCTCGATGATCGGCACGCCAAATGCGCAGGTCTTGCCGGTCCCGGTGGGCGCCTTGGCAATGATCTCGTGTCCCTCCATCATCACCGGGATCGCTTTTTCCTGTATCTCGGTCATCTCGGTAAATCCCATCCGGTCAATCGCTTTCTGAATCTCTTCTGAAAGATTCAGTTCGCTGTAATTTGCCATTTTTGTTCCCCTCCATCTCGTTAATGTCTATTATACCACACCCCCATTCCCACGTAAAGACAAGGTTGCCGGAATCTGACGGGAAAAAGCATTTTCAGTAGAAGCCACGATTTTTTGTCTGTTTTTTTGCGCAATCAAAAGCCCGTCTCCTTTGTAAGTGAAAAAGCATCCTACAAAATCTATAGAACAGGCTTCCCCTATATTCAACCAAACCCAAAAGAAAAAAGGCCAATACTGTGCCATAGCTGCACAGCATCAGTCTTTTTTCAGTCCTATAAGTAACCATTATTATTTCAATCCACAGGGCGTTGGTCCACGATTCCCTGACAAGATTAGTTTATCGAATCTGGCTCCAAAAGTCAATCCCATGTATGTATCATACAAATTATTTTAATAATGGTTATTTATAATATATATTGATTCAGCTCTATAAATACTATATAATGTTGGATATAGAAGTTTCTTTGGAATTTTTGTTTGCGGGAGGTTGATACGGTATGTTCGACTTTAAGGACTTGATGAGCTTTGGATTATTTCTTCTGGCGCTGCTTACTTATATATCCCAAAGCAGTTGAAAAGCCCCCTGCTGATCGCAGGGGGCTTAGAGTATGCTTTAAATGAAGCGTCCAGGGTTGATCTTGATGCCAGGGCCCATGGTGGTAGCGACCACGCAGGATTTGACATACTGGCCCTTTGCCGCAGCGGGTTTCGCCTTGACGATCGCGCCGAGCAGGGTGTCGAAGTTCTGCTGGAGCTTCTCCACGCCGAACGAGACCTTACCGATCGGGCAGTGGATGATGTTGGTTTTGTCGAGACGGTACTCGATCTTACCGGCTTTCGCCTCCTGAACCGCCTTGGCGACATCCGGGGTGACGGTGCCCGCTTTCGGGTTCGGCATCAGGCCGCGGGGACCGAGAATTTTACCGAGACGTCCCACAACGCCCATCATATCCGGGGATGCGATCACAACGTCGAACTCCATGAAGCCTTCCTTCTGGATCCGCTCCATCAGGTCCTCCGCGCCGACGATCTCCGCGCCCGCGTCGAGCGCTGCCTGTGCTTTGTCGGCCTTCGCAAAGACCGCTACCCGCACCTTTTTGCCGGTGCCGTTGGGCAGAACGACCGCGCCGCGGACCTGCTGGTCAGCATGACGGGAGTCTACGCCCAGGCGGACATGGACTTCGACCGTCTCGTCGAATTTGGCCTTGCCGGTTTTGGTGCACAGATCAAGCGCTTCGGCGGTGTCGTACAGCTTCAGATGCTCAACAAGCTTTGCGCTTTCGGAATATTTCTTACCGTGTTTCATCTAAATATTTCCTCCTTAGAGTGGTCATTAACGGAATTTTCCTCCCACCCGGGCACTTTAGTCCGCGACTTCAATACCCATGCTGCGGCAGGTACCGGCAATCATGCTGATCGCGGAGTCGATATTGGCCGCGTTCAGGTCGGGCATCTTGGTCTCAGCGATCTTCTGAAGCTGCTCTCTGGTGATCTTGCCCACCTTGGTCTTGTTGGGCACGCCGGAGCCGCTGTTGAGGTTGAGTGCCTTTTTAATCAAAACAGCCGCAGGGGGCGTTTTGGTGATAAAGCTGAAGGAACGGTCGGCATACACAGTGATGACAACCGGGATGATGAGGCCGGCGTCGTTTTTCGTACGCTCGTTGAATTCCTTGGTGAATGCCATGATGTTGACGCCATGCTGACCCAGCGCAGGGCCGACCGGCGGAGCAGGCGTTGCCTTGCCTGCCGGGATCTGTAGTTTGATAAAGCCAACTACCTTTTGAGCCATTGAAAAGCACCTCCAAAATTAGTGGTTCATTCCGGGCGGCGGAACCCGCCGGCCCTCCCACAAGCCGGCTCACGCCGGCCCATATCGCCGGATTTACACCGGCACCCTCTGAAAAGATTTAGTCCAGGGATTCAATCTGGTCAAGCTCCAGCTCGACAGGCACATCCTTGCCCATCATCGAGACGGTTACCCGCACCACCGAGTTCTGAAGGTCGATCTCATCGACCACGCCGATGAAGCCTTCGAGGTAACCGTCCGCCACCCGGACCGAATCGCCGACCGAGAAGTTGACCTCGACGTTGCGGACCTCGACGCCCAGCCGCGCGACCTCTTCTTCGGTCAGCGGGACCGGCTTGCTGCCCGGCCCGACAAAGCCGGTGACGCCGCGGATGTTGCGCACGATATACCAGCTCTCGTCGGTCATAATCATCTTGACCAGCACATAACCGGGGAAAATTTTGCGCTCCACATCGCGCTTTTTGTTGTCCTTGATTTCCGTGACCGTTTCAGTGGGAACCTTTACCTCGCCGATCAGGTCGTGGAACTTGCGGTTTTCAACCGCTTTTTCGATGTTAGTGGCCACCTTATTCTCGTAGCCGGAATAGGTATGCACCACATACCATCTCATCGAATCTGACATGCGCGTACCTCCCACCAGTTCAGATCGGAATTTCGGGACGCCGTCACAGTAGGCTGAGGAAGAATTTAATCAGATAGGAAGTGATGATGTCCAGACCGCCGATAAACACCGCCGAAACCGCCATCACGCCCAGCACGATGCCGGTATTGTTCATGGCGTGCTTTTTGTCCGGCCAGACGATCTTTTTCAGCTCGCCCTTCACGTCCTTGAAAAATTTCTTGCTCTTCGCGATGAATCCGGGTTTTTTCTGCACCGCATTATCTGCCATGATAAGACCCGCCTTTCATCCTTACTTGGTTTCCTTGTGCAGCGTGTGCTTCCGGCAGAACTTGCAGTATTTGTTCATCTCAAGCCTGTCCGGATCGTTTTTCTTGTTTTTCATCTTGTTGTAGTTGCGCTGCTTGCACTCGGTGCAAGCCAGGGTAATTTTCACTCGCATGTTTCGGCACCTCCTGATTTTACCGGAATTTTTTGCCTCCCTCGTAAAGGAAACACTGTGGTTTTGGACATAAAAAAATAACCCTTTTAGAGGTATCCTTATTGTATCACAAACCAGAATGGCTCGTCAAGCAGCAGTTTATGCAGAGTTGTATCAAAAATCCATCCGGTTTTTGGGTAATTTTGCGCATAACCGCCGGATATGGTACCGCTTTTTGCAAAAAGGGCTTGACTTGGAGCGGGCTTAAAGTGTTATGGTATAATCAGGACACAGCGTACTAGTGGTTCCACAGGCTTTGAGAGCCGCCGAAAGGCGGCTCTCAGCGCGGAGCAAAGGCTGGTGAAACGTTTGGAACCTGCTGGGCATCTTTGGAAGAGGGCTTTTTTGCAAGTGAAAAAGACTTCTGGCTTTAATCCAATGAATTCAAGGGGGCAGCACTCTATGACAATCGCTGAAGTGAGCAAAAAATATAGCATCACTGCGGATACACTGCGGTACTATGAGCGGATCGGACTGATCCCGCCGGTGCCACGCAACGGGAGGGGCATCCGGGACTATGATGAAAGGGCTTGTGCCTGGGTAGAATTCATCAAATGTATGAGAGGCGCGGGCTTGCAGATCGACGCGCTGATAGAGTATGTGTCCCTCTTCCAACTGGGGGACGCTTCAACAGCCGCCCGCAAGCAAATCCTGATGGACCAGCGGCAGCAGCTCGCTGAACGGATCACGACGATGCAGGCGGTGCTTGACCGCCTGGACTACAAAATTTCGATCTACGGGGAAACCGGCTTTGAAGGTGAAGCCGAACTTCGCTGATGATATAGATAAGGGGGCCGCCCTGGGAGGGCGGCTCTCTTTTAATGTGGGCAAATTCCCGCTGCGGCGCAGGAATACCTGTCCCGCCGGGAGCATATGGATAATGCAGCCTGCCGCGATTGCCAGCGGTGCAGAAATGTGGTATAGTCTAGGAAATCAAAATACCCCGAACTGTTTTCTGATGAAGGAGCCTTTTATGAAACATTCCCATCTTTTGAAACCACTTTCCACTCTGCTTGCGGTTCTGTTTTGTCTGCAGCTGTCCTCCTGTACGCCGGCAAAAACGACGGCCGAAGCATTTGACGATTTTGTGGAGGAGCTGCCCACGCAGGTCATAGGCGCAAACAATCTTTCACTGAATGTCCTGTTTGAGAACCCGCAGGACTACGGTTTTCCGACGGCTCTTTACGAGCTGCCCTATTCGGATGAGCAGGATTATCAGGATTCGATCGAATGGGCGGACGCGCTGTTGGAGGTGCTCGGGCAGTTTCCCTATGAAGAGCTGGACAGCCGGCAGCAGCTCACCTATGATGTCATCAAGGATTATTTTACAAGAAATAAAAAATTACAAGAATATTACTATTTGGATAATAAATATCTGGGGAGTTTCCTGGGCTATCAGGCAAACCTGCCGATCCTGCTCGAGAATTTCACTTTTAACCGGAAAAGTGATCTGGACAGCTATTTCAACATCCTCGAAACAGCAGAGGAGACTTTCCTCAAATATGCGGAACTGGAGAAGGTGCGGCTGGAAAACGGGTATGGGATGAGTCAAAAGATGTTGGATCTGGTGATCGCCCAGTGTGAGACTTTTGCCGCAGATGGGGAACCGTTCCTGATCGAGTCGGTCAACAGGCGGATCGACCAGGCGGATTTTCTCTCGGACAAAAAGAAAGCGCAGGCAAAGCAAAAGAACGAAACCCTCCTGAAAAACGACCTGCTCAATGCCTACCGCTCGCTGGGGGACGCGCTTTCGAAGCTGAAAGGCACCGAAGAGATGGCTGGTCTGGCACATTTTGAGGGAGGGAAGGAATATTATGAGGCGCTGGTACAGGCGGCCGTTGGCACTGACCTGACCATTCGGGAGATCAAAGCGCTGCTCTCGGAAGAGATGGACCGCGCGATGCTTCAATATTCCGACATCATTGACGCCAACCCGACGTTCGACTATCTGCTCGCTGAACCATATTACGGCGGCTTTTCCTCCGCGGAGGAGGTCGTGGACTATCTTGCCGAAGCGGTCGCCGCAGATTTTCCGCCGCTTGAGCAGCTCAACTATGAGGTCCGCCAGGTGCCCGACTCGATGAAGGAGAATTTCTCTCCGGCGGCCTATGTCGTGGACACGATCGACAGCCCGCTCTCCTCCCCCCAGATGATCTACCTGAACGGGGCGTTTGACCAGTCGCTCTTCCCCACCCTCATGCATGAGGGATATCCCGGGCATATGTACCAGGGCATCTACTATAAAAGCCTACAGGCGCCGACCATCCGATATATACTTGACTATAGCGGATATTCGGAGGGATGGGCGACCTACGTGGAGGAGTTCGCCCCCTACTATGCCCTGGATCAGAACCCTGCCAATGAGATCATGGCAGGTTCCGGCCGGGTCTCAATGATCTACACCTGCCTTTTTGACATCGGGGTCCACTATGACGGCTGGGACTTTGCGGAATTCTGCAACCGGTTCCAGATCGTTTACGGCGAACAGGACCCGGAACTGCTTGAACAGAACTATCTGTTGTTCCTCGAGTCGCCCGGAAACTATCTTAACTATGATCTGGGGGCGCTCCTGTTCTCCCGCCTGCGGGAACGGGCGGAGGAACAGCTGGGAGAAGCCTTTTCCCCGATAGAATTCCACAAGGTGATCCTCGACACCGGAGCCGCCAGCTTCCCGATCCTTGAGAAGCAGATAGACCGGTATGTGGAGGGAACCCGCGCTTCTGCATCCGCACAGCAGCTTCCGCAGGCGGCGTGATGCAGCCGGGATGGCCAGAGCCAGGAGGGGGGCTTTTTCTCCTGTAAAAAGCCCCCTGCAAAACCCTGCCCAGATTCCCGGCAGGGATAGCAAAATATCCTGATGCTGGCAACTTTTTTTGGCGCGTTTATAAAAAAGATTCTTTTTTGCCTTTTCACCAATCTGACAGGGGTAAAATTGTGCTTATATCCAAAATTAGGGGGATTCTCTAAAAAGAGGTTGACAAATGGGCTTTTTTGCAATATGCTTAGTAACAGAAAGACGTGCTCGTGCACGATGGTTTTGCTTCAGTCGGTTTGACGAAAAAAGGATTTGTTTTTTTAAAATTTTTTTGTGCTCGTGCACGCGTCCGGAGTGGTATCCCACCGCCGGAAGGCGGTCAAAATATGAACCATGTAAAACAGGAGTGAAGGAAATGAAAAAGATTTTAGCAAGTATCCTCGCATCCGCCATGATGCTCTCACTGGCGGCCTGCGGCGGCAGCGCTCCGGCAGAAAGCTCGAGTGCAGCTCCGGCGGCTCCGGCAGCCCCCGCAGCTTCGTCCGAGGCCCCTGCGGGCGGTGATGCAGCACCGGCAGGCGGCGGCAAGGTCGGCGTTTCGATGCCGACCCAGAGCCTCCAGCGCTGGAACCAGGACGGTTCCAACATGAAAGCCGAGCTGGAAGCGGCCGGCTATGAGGTCGACCTCCAGTACGCGGGCGACAACGACATCCCGACCCAGGTTTCCCAGCTCGAGAACATGATCTCGAATGGCTGTGAGGCGCTGGTTGTAGCGGCGATCGACGGTTCTTCGCTGACCGAGGTTCTCAAAGGCGCCAAGGATGCGGGCATCCCGGTCATCTCGTACGACCGCCTCATCATGAACAGCGATGCGATCTCCTACTACGCGACCTTCGATAACTACAAGGTCGGCACCTTCCAGGGCAACTTTATCAAGGATGCGCTGGATCTGGACAACGCGGAAGGCCCGTTCAACATCGAGCTGGTCACCGGCTCCCCGGACGATAACAACGTCAACTTCTTCTTCGGCGGCGCGATGGACGTGCTGAAGCCGTACATGGACAGCGGCAAGCTGGTGGTCCTTTCCGGTCAGACCGAGAAAGCCCAGTGCGCAACCCCGAACTGGTCTGCTGAAGAGTCCCAGAAGCGGATGGAAAACCTCATCACCTCGAACGGCTACGGCCCCGAGGGCACCAAGCTCGACGCAGTCCTCTGCTCGAACGACTCGACCTCCTACGGCGTACAGAACGCGCTGACCGCTGCGGGCTACACCGCAGAGAACATGCCGGTCATCACTGGTCAGGACTGCGACAAGCCGAACGTCAAGAATATCGTCGCCGGCCTGCAGGATATGTCGGTCTTTAAGGATACCCGTACGCTGGCCTCCCAGGTCGTCAAGATGGTGGATGCGGTTATGCAGGGCACCGAGCCGGAGATCAACGACACCGAGACCTATGATAACGGCACCGGTATCATCCCCTCCTACCTCTGCGATCCTGTGATCTGCACTGTCGATAACTACAAAGAACTGCTCATCGACAGCGGTTACTACACCGAGGCGGACGTGGCGTAAATTCTGAAATAGGGCTGACCGTCCCCAAACAAAAACGGACGGTTTGCGGGCGGATAGAGCGGAAGTTCTGTCCGCCCGTTTTGAAACTTGTTTGGCATCTTTAGCAGGGGGCTTTTTCTCTTGCAAAAGCCCCCTCTTGCCGTTTCACGGCAATTCACCCGAAAAATGCGCTTCTCAGGCGGGCGCGCCGCGCGCCCAAGCAGGAATTCCGCCGTGTACGCGCGGCAGCGGGGGCCCTGCCCCTCGGCCCCGCCGCCTTTGAAAAGGCGGGCGAAACTTTTGGTTTTAAGGGAAAGTTAAAAAATTTTTTGAGGAACGCTTTTGATACCAGACAGGGTTCTATCTTGAACCGGATTGAAGGAGGGATTCCATTTGGCAAACACCTTACTCGAAATGAAGAATATCGTGAAGCTCTTCCCCGGTGTACGCGCGCTCGACAACGTCAATTTACAGGTGGAAGAAGGCGAGATCCATGCGCTGGTCGGCGAGAACGGCGCGGGGAAATCCACGCTGATGAACGTCCTGAGCGGCATCTATCCCTATGGCAGCTACGAGGGGGAGATCGTCTACCAGGGGCAGCGGTGCGAGTTCCACAAGATCAAGGACAGCGAGAGCCGCGGCATTGTCATCATCCACCAGGAGCTGGCGCTGGTTCCCTATCTGACGATCGGCGAGAACATGTTCCTCGGCAACGAGCGGGGGAAAAAGGCGCGGATCGACTGGGACGAAACCTACAACAAGGCGGATGAGCTGCTGCGGATGGTGGGGCTGAACGAATCATCGCGCACGCTGATTAAGGACATCGGCGTGGGCAAACAGCAGCTGGTTGAGATCGCAAAGGCGCTCGCCAAGAACGTCAAGCTGCTGATCCTCGACGAGCCTACCGCGTCGCTCAACGAGACCGATTCCCAGAAGCTGCTTGATCTGATGCTGGAGTTCAAGTCGCAGGGTATGACCTGTATCATCATCTCCCACAAGCTGAACGAGGTTTCGTATGTGGCGGACAAGATCACGGTGATCCGCGACGGCTCCACGATTGAAACACTCGTCAAAGGGGTGGACGATTTCAGCGAGGAACGGATCATCAAAGGGATGGTTGGCCGCGAGCTGACCGACCGGTTCCCCAGGCGCGAACCGAAAATTGGGGATGTCAGCATGGAAGTGCGCGACTGGACAGTATTCCATCCGCTCTATGAGGGGCGCAAGGTCTGCGACGGGGTCAATATCAACGTCCGGCGGGGCGAGGTGGTCGGGATCAGCGGCCTGATGGGCGCGGGACGCACCGAGCTTGCCATGAGCATCTTTGGGAAAAGCTACGGCGCGGATATCTCGGGCGCCCTGCTGATGGACGGCGCCGAGGTACACCTGAACAGCGTACAGGACGCGATCAACCACAAGCTGGCCTATGTCACCGAGGACCGTAAGGGCAACGGGCTGATCCTGAGCACCCCGATCCGTGAGAACACCACGCTCGCCAAGATGGACAAAATCAGCCGCAACAAGGTGCTTGACAAAGACCTCGAAATCCAGGTAGCCAACGAGTACCGCGAGAAATTACATACCAAGTGTGCGAGCATCGAGCAGCCGGTGGGCAACCTCTCGGGCGGCAACCAGCAGAAGGTGCTGCTCGCAAAGTGGATGTTTGCGGACCCGGAAGTGCTGATCCTCGATGAGCCGACCCGCGGCATCGACGTCGGCGCGAAATACGAGATCTACTGCATCATCAACCAGCTGGTCGCGGAAGGGAAATCGGTCGTGATGATCTCTTCCGAGCTTCCGGAGGTCCTGGGCATGTGCGACCGGATTTATGTTATGAATGAAGGCCGGATCGTCGGCGAACTCTCCCGTGAAGAGGCAAGCCAGGAGTCCATTATGTCCTGCATCCTACAATCAAGCAAAGGAGCGGAAGTCAAATGACAAAAACAAAAGAGATTCTCAAGAAGAATACCATGCTCATCGCGCTTGTGGTAATCATGCTGCTGTTCCAGGTACTGATTTCCGCAGCAGGCAAAGGCTCGCTGTTTGCGCCCGCCAACGTCACCAACCTCATCCTCCAGAACAGCTATGTCGTGATTCTCGCGGTTGGTATGCTGCTCTGCATCCTGACCGGCGGCAACATCGACCTGTCGGTCGGCTCGGTGGTCGCGCTGGTCGGCGCGATTGCGGGCGTCATGATCGTCAACCACAAGATGAACGTCTATCTCACAATCATCACCTGCCTGCTCATGGGCATCCTGATCGGCGCGTGGCAGGGATTCTGGATCGCCTATGTGCGGATCCCGGCGTTTATCGTTACCCTCGCGGGCATGATGCTCTGGCGCGGGCTTGCGCTGATCGTCCTCGACGGCCTGACCATCTCCCCATTCCCGGATGAATATCTGCGTTATTTCAGCAGTTTCCTCCCCGGCTCCGGAGCCGAAAAGAGCCTGATCTTTGGTGTGACCGTCGCGGTTGGCGCGGTCCTCTGTGCGGTGTATGTGGTCCAGCAGCTCGCCGAACGAAACAAAAAAGCCCGCAAAAACTACGAGCTGGCACCTGCCGGTATGCTCTGGGGACGCCTGGTCCTGATCTGCGCGGTCGCGATGGCGCTTTCGTTCCTGCTCGGCAAGAACAAGGGTATTCCGGTCGTGCTTATCCTGCTCGGGGTGATCGTCCTGGTCTACAGCTACTACACCCAGAACACCGTCCCCGGTCGTTACCTCTACGCGATGGGCGGCAACGAGAAGGCTGCGAAGCTCTCGGGCATCAACACCAACCGCACCCTGTTCTTCGCCTATACCAACATGGGCTTCCTCTCCGCAGTTGCGGCGCTCGTCTGCATCGCGCGGTTCAACTCGGCAGCCCCTTCGGCGGGCACCAACTACGAGCTGGATGCGATCGGCGCCTGCTATATCGGCGGTGCGTCCGCGTACGGCGGCACCGGCACCATCGGCGGTGCGGTCATCGGCGCAATCTTTATGGGCGTCCTGAACAACGGTATGTCGATCCTCGGCATCGACTCCAACTGGCAGAGGGCGGTCAAAGGTCTGGTCCTGCTGGCGGCGGTCGTCTTTGACGTTCTCTCCAAAAAGCGTTCGACCAAAGCATAAGGGGGGAACGGCCATATGAACTATCTGATTGGTATTGATCTGGGTACCTCGGGTACCAAAACCGTCCTGTTCGATCAGGATGGGAATGTTGCCGGTTCGGCAACGGTGGAATATCCGCTCTACCAGCCCCAGAACGGCTGGGCGGAGCAGGACCCCGCTGACTGGTGGAATGCGGCGGCGGCCACCATCCGCCGGGTGATGGATGAGAGCGGCGTCGCGCCTGAAGCGGTCAAGGGAGTCGGCCTTTCGGGACAGATGCATGGGCTGGTCATGCTCGACGAGGCGGGTGAGCCGCTGCGCAAAAGCATCATCTGGTGTGACGGGCGCACCTCCCGCGAGTGTGCGGAGATCACCGAGCGGGTCGGCAGGCAGCGGCTGATCGAAATCACCGCCAACCCCGCGCTCACCGGGTTCACCGCAGGGAAAATCCTGTGGGTGCGCCGCAACGAGCCGGAGCTGTATGAGAAATGCCGCCATATCCTGCTTCCGAAAGATTACATTCGGTATAAACTAACTGGTATATTCGCAACCGAGGTTTCGGATGCATCAGGGATGAACCTGCTTGACGTCCCCAACCGCTGCTGGTCGGACGAGATTCTCGATAAACTCGGGATCGACAAATCCCTGCTTGCGAAGATGTACGAGTCCTGCGAGGTCACCGGGCAGGTTACAGCTGAGGCCGCGGCGATCACCGGTCTTTCGGCGGGTACCCCGGTCGTGGGCGGCGCGGGCGACAACGCCGCTGCGGCGGTCGGCACCGGTGTTGTGGAAACCGGCAAGGCGTTCACCACGATCGGTACTTCAGGCGTCGTATTCGCGCATTCGGATAACGTCACAATTGACCCGGAGGGCCGGGTACATACCTTCTGTGCCGCAGTGCCGGGCGCATGGACGGTCATGAGCTGCACCCTTGCGGCAGGGCTGTCGCTTAAATGGCTGCGGGACAACTTTTTCACCGAGGAGATGCAGACTGCGGCGGGCATGGGGGTGGACCCCTACTATCTGATGGATCAACAGGCCGGACGGATCCCGGTCGGAGCCAACCGTCTGCTTTTCCTGCCCTATCTGATGGGCGAACGGTCACCGTTGCTCGATGAGAACAGCCGCGGTGTATTTTTCGGGCTGTCAGCGATCCACACCAAGTATGACCTTCTGCGCGCAGTGATGGAGGGTGTCACCTATTCCCAGCGGCAGTGTCTCGACGTCCTGCGCGGGATGGGCGTCGTCTCGACCGAGATGCTCGCCTGTGGCGGCGGCGGAAGCAGCCCGCTCTGGCGGCAGATGCTCGCCGATGTCTACGGCTGCCCGGTCAAGACGGTTGTTTCCAAGGAGGGTCCGGCGCTCGGTGCGGCGATCCTCGCCGGCGTGGGCGCGGGCTTGTACCCCAGTGTGCAGGATGCCTGCCATGCCATGATCCGCACCAACCCCGCCCAGCAGCCCGATCCGGAAGCCTCTGCCCGGTATGAGCCGTTCTACCAGCTTTACCGGTCGCTTTACCCCGCCCTGCGGGAGAGCTTCCACACGCTTGCTGCCCTCTAAAAGCCAAAAGTTTTGTCCATCTTTTCAAAGGCAGAGGGATTGCCAGGCGCATGTTGCTTTGGATTCCAGGCCAAAACAACGCCCGTCGCTTCTCGGGCTTTCAGCCCGGACTGCGAGCCTCAGCGAGCGTCTCGAGGCCAACCGCCGCAGGCGGCTCTTGGGCCGGGATCGCGCTTCACGCGATGCTCGGGCAGGATGCGCCTTGCAGGATAGGGGTCAGCGACCCCTCCCCGCAGGCCCCATCCCGGCAAGCTGGGAGCGGCTTCCTTTTACCCAATCTAGGGGCTGTTTGAAAAATCGAAATAGCCGTCTTTTTCTACAAAAAGCGGCAGCTGCCGCGTCAAAAATGCGCGGAATACAGCAAGTATTCCTGTGCTTTTTTCCTTGCAACCGCTCGCTTTTTACGAACCATCCGTCTATTTCTCTATTTTCAAACAAGCCCTAAAGTTTTAGTCAATTTTTTTCAAAAAATTGCGGGGTCGGGGGCAGAGCCCCCCGCCGCTATCACGAAGGAGGGAACCATCCGATGAAATCCGTATTTGACAAGGAGTTTGCTGTCTATGGCAAGGTGATCGAGGGCTACGACTTTGCGCCCCTGCTCAGGCTGGTTCGTGAGACGAGCGAAAAACCGGCTGATCATACGATTTATGTCCCGAGCGACCCGACGATCGAGGCGCTGCCGGTCTCCCAGCAGGTCGCGGAAAGGGTGTTCGGCGGGATGCCGGTGCAGGTTGGCTACTGCAATGGGCACAACCAGCAACTGAACTGTCTGGAATACCACCGCAACAGCGAACTGAATATCCCGGATGATGACATGGTTTTTCTGGTTGCATCGCTCCAGAAGGTGCAGGACGGCAGGCTGGATACCAGTGAAGTCGAGGCATTTTCCGCCCCGGCGGGAACCGCGGTTCTGCTCTATGAAACCACCCTGCACTATGCGCCGGTAACTATGCCGGGCAAGGAGGGCTTCCGGGTGGCGGTCGTACTGCCGCGCGGCACCAATACTGATATGCCCGCCATCCAGCCGGAAACGCTGGAAGACCGGTTCCTGCGCGCCCGCAATAAATGGCTGATCGCACATCCGGATTCA
This sequence comes from Anaerotruncus sp. 1XD42-93, assembly GCF_009917605.1. NCBI lineage: Bacteria > Bacillati > Bacillota > Clostridia > Eubacteriales > Oscillospiraceae > Anaerotruncus > Anaerotruncus sp. 1XD42-93. The sequence continues at coordinate 65,811 of NZ_QZEG01000005.1, forward strand.
AACGAAGCGAAGGACGGCGCATTTGTCGGCCTGAGCGGGGAAAATATCACCATCAAGTAAGGAGAGAAGACCCATGAAAAATATCCCTGAAGTCAAGCTTGGTATCATCGCAGTCTCGCGTGACTGCTTCATCGTTTCGCTGTCCGAGCGCCGCCGCAAGGCGATCGTGGACGCCTATACCGCAAAGGGCGGCAGCATCTATGAATGTAAAATTGCGGTGGAAAACGAAAAAGACATGCTGAAAGCGGTCGAGGATGTCAAAGCTGCGGGCTGCAACGCGCTGTTCGTCTATCTGGGCAACTTCGGCCCCGAGACCCCTGAAACCCTGATCGCGAAACAGTTCGGCGGCCCGGTGATGTATGCTGCGGCTGCTGAGGAAACCGGCAAAGACCTCATCAACGGGCGCGGCGACGCCTACTGCGGCGTGCTCAACTGCTCCTACAATCTCGGCCTGCGCAAGCTGAAAGCGGTGATCCCCGAGTACCCGGTCGGCACTGCCGAGGAAATCTGCGGGATGATTACCGATTTCCTGCCGGTTGCACGCACCCTGATTGGGTTGAGCTCGCTCAAGGTCATCACCTTTGGGCCGCGTCCGCAGGATTTCTTTGCCTGCAATGCGCCGATCAAAGCGCTCTATGACCTCGGCATCGAAATTCAGGAAAACTCTGAGCTGGACCTGCTGGTTGCCTACAAAGCGCATAAGGGCGATTCCCGGATTGAAGAGGTGGCCGCGGATATGGCGGCTGAACTAGGCGTACAGGGCAACCAGTATCCCGACCTGCTGCCCCGCATGGCGCAGTTTGAGCTGACCCTGCTCGACTGGGCGGAGGCCAACAAGGGCGCGCGGGACTATGTCGTCTTCGCGGACAAATGCTGGCCCGCGTTCCCGAAGGAGTTCGGCTTTGAGCCGTGTTATGTCAACAGCCGGCTGGCTTCGCGCGGCATCCCGGTTGCCTGTGAGGTGGACATCTATGGTGCGGTCAGCGAGTATATCGGCGCCTGCATCACAGGGGAGCCGGTCACCCTGCTCGATATCAACAACTCGGTTCCGGCTGACCTGTTCAAAGAGGATATCGAGGGCAAATATCCGTACACCCTGCGTGACACCTTCATGGGCTTCCACTGCGGGAACACCCCGTTCTGCCGCCTGAAAGCAGGCGCGGTCAAATACCAGCTGATCCAAAACCGTCTGCTCGAGAACGGCGGCGATCCGGACTTCACCCGCGGCACCCTCGAGGGCGACATCGCGGCAGGCGGCATCACCTTCTTCCGGCTGCACTCGAACGCGGACACTTCGCTTCAGGCGTACATTGCACAGGGCGAGGTTCTGCCGGTGGCGACCCGTTCGTTCGGCGGCATCGGCATCTTCGCGATCCCCGAGATGGGCCGGTTCTACCGCCATGTGCTGATCTCCAAGCGGTATCCGCACCACGGCGCGGTGGCATTTGGGCACGTTGGCAAGGCGCTTTATACCATCTTTGACTATCTCGGTGTGCCGGATATCGCGTTTAATCAGCCGAAAGGGATGCTTTATCGCGACGAAAACCCATTCGCATAAGGCATATTGGCACAAATCTCTGGTAATCCTGTCGAAAAAGGTGTAGAATAGGATTGGGCGGAGCGGCTTTCTGCCGCTCCGCCCATTGTTTCAGGGTGAAAATGGGGAGAGGTGAAGTCCAATGCCGGCCACAATCAAACAGATCGCAGCGGCTGCGGGGGTGTCCCGCGGGACGGTTGACCGGGTGCTGCACAACCGGTCCGGGGTCAAACCCGAAATCGCGGTTCATGTGCGCCAGATCGCCAAAGACCTGGGATATGAGCCAAACCGCGCAGGCAAAATCCTCGCAGCGCGCAAACAGCCGCTCAAGATCGGCTGTTTCCTGCCCGGCATTGGAAATGCCTTTTATGAAGATGTCGTTGCAGGCTTCCGGCAGGCGGAGGCGGAATATGCGGACTTTGGCGTAACTGTCGAGCTGTCGCGGGTTGCGGGGTACGATGTGCAGACCCATATCCAGGCGATCCAAGGCCTGGTGGACGCGGGCTGTCAGGCGCTTTGTGTCTCCACAGTCGATACCCACGAGATCCGCAGCTTTCTCAACCGGCTGATCGAATCCGGGATACCGGTTATCACGGTCAACACTGACCTGACCGGCACCAAACGGCTCTGCTATGTCGGGTCGGATTACCTGCGCGGGGGCAGTGTTGCCGCCGGGCTGCTTACGATGATGAACCCATCCCGGCTTAACCTGCTGATCGTGACCGGCTCCCTCAAGATCAAGGGCCACAACGAGCGGATCCGCGGTTTTTCCCGTACGCTCCGGGAGAAAAAGGTCCCCTACAAGCTGGTGGATGTCTTTGAATCGCTGGACAACGATGAGTACGCCTATCAGCCTACGATGAAGGTGCTGTGTGACCATCCGGACATCAACTGCATCTATATTGTTGCGGCCGGCGGGGCGGGGGTCTGCCGGGCAGTCACCGAACTGGGGCGGCAGAACCGGATTTATGTGCTTTCGTATGACGAGATTGAAACCACCCGGCAGCTTGTCCGGGACGGGGTGATTGACTTTACAATCGGCCAGGAACCGGTGGAACAGGGACGATGCTCCATCCAGCTGATGTTCGATTACTACATGAGCGGGAAACGGGTGGTCCCACAGGACCATATTACCGATACGGTCATTAAGATCAAGGAAAACATTGACTGACCAAAGGAAAAGCGCAGGGATACAACCCTATCCCTGCGCTTTTTTCAGACATTGTTTATGATTCAGAGACATCAGCCGGCCGGTTTCCTGTATGCAGCAGTGCGCGGATTCTAAGCCGGAACAGGATGATGCAGGTCACCGCAGCGATCGTATCCGCAACCGGCTCCGCGATGATAACGCCCCAGACCGGGGATGGCAGCAGCTTGGGCAGGAAGAGGATCAGCGGGATCAGCAGGATCAGCTTGCGCAGCGCGGCAATGAAGATCGAGACTTTCGCCTGCCCCAGCGCGACAAACGCCTGCTGAAACGCGATCTGGAACCCAAAGATCAGGATACCGAGGAAAAATACACGCATGGTCTGGGCGGTCAGGCCGATCAACTCCGGGCTGCTGGTGAACATCCGAACCGGGATGGTGGGGAAAAAGACGGTGAGCGTCCAGACTACCCCGGAGAACAGGACACAGAAAAAGGTGCTGTATCGGATCGCCGAGCGGACGCGGTCATGGTCACCCGAGCCGTAGTTGTAACCAATGATCGGCTGCGCGCCCTGCGCGACCCCCATAGCCGGCATCAGCGCAAACTGCATCACGCTGTTGAGGATGACCATTGCGCCCACATAGAGGTCTCCGCCATAGTAGGCGAGGGAGGAATTGAAGGCCACCTGTACAAGGCTTGTGGTGCTCTGCATGATAAACGGGGACATCCCCAGCCCCAGGACATTGCACGCAATCTTCCACTCAAATTTCATGTTTTTGACCCGCAGGCGCAGGTTGGAGCGGCCCAAGAAAAAGAACGACAGCACCCAGACAGCCGAGACGGTCTGAGAAATGACAGTGGCCCATGCGGCGCCGCGCACCCCCAGGCCGAACCCGAAGATCAGGATTGGGTCGAGGAGGATGTTGAGGGCAGCGCCGATGCAGACGGTGAACATCGCCGTTTTGGCGAACCCCTGCGCCGAGACAAACTGGTTCATCCCCAGCGCAAGCTGTACACTGATCGTGCCGGTCAGATAGATCTGGAGATAGCTCGAGGCGTAGGGCATGGTATCCGGGCTTGCGCCGAAAAGCGGAAGCAGATAGTTCTGGGCAGGCAGCAGCAGGACTGTCAGGACCAGTGCACAGCCGATCAGCATCGAGAAGCAGAACCCCAGTATCCGCTCCGCGCCCTCCCGGTCGCCTTCGCCCAGCTTGATTGACGAAAGCGGTGCACCGCCAAAACCGATCAGGGCGGAAAACGCGGAAACCATCATGATGATCGGGAAGGTGATCCCCACGCCGGTGAGCGCCAATGTGCCGTCCCCGGGCATCTGCCCAATGTACATCCGGTCCACAATGTTGTAAAGTGCGTTGATGATCTGTGCGGCGATCGCAGGCGCCGCAAGCGAAACGATCAGTTTGGGCATCCTTTCATGGGAGAAACGATAGTCCATGTTCTGGTTCATTCTGTTTCCTCTTTTCCAACGGATGTGATTTTTTTAATGTCAGATAATTTGCCGCGATTGGGAGCTGGGCTGGTATTGCGGGCCATCGGGGCAGGAGCAGGCTTTGCCTGCGCATCGTCCTGGCCATCAAACGTGGTATATCAGCTATTATACCACGTTTGATGGCAAATCGCAAAGTGGTTTCCCCATGCCCCCACTTTAAAAAATCATAGAAGGGGCGAACCGGTGCATAAATATAGGGCAGGGGTGGTGCATATGGTATTCGATGCAGGATACTACGGTCCGGTTGAGGTTGACCAGGTTGTTGACCTCGGGGACAGGGAACGCGGGATCCTCCATCCGGATGGGGTCTATAGCAAGAGGATTTATACACGCTGGAAGAAAAACGGGGCCTGCTCCCAGAGCACCCTGCTGCCGCCGGAAGACCTGTCTCCCGAAGCGCGGGAGCGTGTCCGGCAGGATGTGATCCGCATTGGGGAAGAGCTGCTGAAGAAAAAGGAAAGGGTAAGCTTACCGGATCGTCAGAAAACCTTTTGATTGGATCAAAAAAGCAGGCCGCGAACTTTTTCGCGGCCTGCTTTTTAAAGTTTTTCAATGACATCTGCGGCGCTGTCCATCCAGTCCCCCTCGAACAGCTCGATCACCCCTTGATCCGCCGACCGGGAAAGTGCGGGGTCAACCGGCAGCTTGGCGAGCACCGGAAGCTGATAGGAGGCGGCGATCTCGTCGATATGGCTTTCACCGAACAGCGCAATCCGTTTGCCGCAGTCCGGGCAGGAGACATAGCTCATATTTTCGACCAGACCAAGGATGGGGATCTGCATCATGTTCGCCATCTTGACCGCTTTTTCCACGATCATCGAAACCAGCTCCTGCGGGGATGCAACCACGACAATCCCATCCACAGGGAGGGTTTGGAAGACAGTGAGCGGTACGTCCCCGGTTCCGGGAGGCATGTCTACAAACAGGTAGTCGACATCCTGCCAGATCACATCGGTCCAGAACTGCTTGATCACCCCTGCGATCACTGGGCCGCGCCAGACGACCGGGTCGCTCTCGTTTTCGAGCAGCAGGTTTACCGAGATCATGTCAATGCCGGTTTTGGTTCTGGCCGGCAGGATGCCCTCTTCGGTGCCCATTGCCTTCTCATGGATGCCGAACACCTGCGGGATCGAAGGCCCGGTGACGTCCGCATCCAGAATACCGACCTTGTGGCCGCGGCGGCGCATCAAAACCGAAAGCATCGAGGTGACCATGGATTTGCCGACGCCGCCCTTGCCGCTCACCACCCCAATGACTTTGCCAATCCGGCTTTGTGGGTGGGGAGGCTCCCGAAAGTCCTCAGGGGCGCTTTTGCGCTCGGAGCAGTCCTGCCCGCAGGTTTCGCAGTTATGGGTACATTCGCTCATTCTACATTGCATCTCCTTATTATTTGCTTGGTGGAATCCCATTGCTTTCAGTATATTGTGTCCGGAGGGAATTGTCAAATGCAGCCAAAAACCCCGGGCGGGATACCAGGTATCCCGCCCGGGGTTTTTGGAAGAGTAAAAAGAAGAGGAGGAGATATGATCTATAAAAAGCCTGTGCAGGCGTTATCGTTTGTCTGTCCCGCCCGCCGGACCGGTGTTCCGCCCATCCGGCAGGCTAACAGTTGTTGTTTATTTTATCTGGTGGTGAGAGATGGTGTCTGCATTCAGTTGGTCATCCGCATTGCCCCTTCCCGTTTGGCATGGCTATATTATAAAAGGCAAATATGAAATCCGTTTGAAGAGAATTTAACATTTAGTATGAAAAAATCTTTCTAAATTATTTCGAAAGGAAGGGCTTTGTCGAATTTGCCTATATCAGCAGATGTTTTTTCGTTAGATTGATGAGGCTGCCTCCACAAAAAAGAACAGAAAAAAAGCAAAAGAAATTGTTGACAAACAGCTGAACGAGTGGTATAACTCTATGGTAACACGAGAGAAGAGCGAAAAAGACGATGTTTTCGCTCTTCTCCTCTTCTTGTCCAGGAAACAACAGCCTTTTGGTCAGAGGCTTAGAACCTGTATTCATAATCAGACGGTGTTGAATGGTTGTGAATACGGGTTCTTAGAGAGTGAAAGGCGGCTATGGGCGCTCGATACAGAAGTTAGGAGGTTTTTTGATTTGGAATCCTATCGTTACATTTTCGATGTCGCGATTATCCTGCTGGCGACAAAATCGTTTGCGATCCTGACCAAGCGGGTTGATATGCCGCAGGTCGTGGGCGCGCTCATCGCAGGACTGGTTTTGGGGCCGAGCATCTTGGGACTGCTCTCCCCCACAGAGTTTCTGTCCCAGATCTCGGAACTGGGGGTTATCGTGCTGATGTTCGGTGCGGGGCTTCAAACCGACATGAAGGAGCTGACCCGGTCGGGCGGTTCTTCCTTCCTGATCGCCCTATGCGGCGTTCTTGTCCCGTTGGCAGGCGGTTTTTTGACTGCCGCGGCCTTTAACAGCGGTCACGAGGTATTCTGGGAAAACATGTTTGTAGGCACCATCCTCACTGCAACCTCGGTTTCGATCAGCGTTGAGACCCTCAAGGAGATGGGCAAGCTCTCCACCCGGTCAGGCAACGCGATCCTTGGAGCCGCACTGATCGACGACATCCTCGGACTGATTCTGCTCACCTTTATTACCAGTGCTTCCGACCAGTCGGTCAAGCTGGGGCTGGTGATGCTCAAGGTTGTGCTGTTCTTTGCCGTGACTGCGGTGCTTGGAAAGTTCCTCCACACCCTGATCCAGAAATGGATGGACTCGGCCTCCTGGAACAGGAAACGGTTCGCGATCATCTCGCTGGCGTTCTGCTTCTTCTATGCCTACATCGCAGAAGAGGTGTTCGGCGTGGCGGACATCATCGGCGCCTTCTTCATCGGGCTGATGATCTCGAACACCACCCGCGCCACCTACGTCAACTCCAAATGCGAGACCCTTTCGTATATGTTCCTCTCCCCTGTCTTTTTCGCGAGCGTGGGCCTGAAAGTATCGCTCGACTCGATGACCCTGCCCACCGCGCTGCTGACCGTTGTTATCGTGCTGGTAGCGGTATTCAGCAAGATCATCGGATGTGGGCTGAGTGCAAAAATCTGTGGTTATACCAAAGAGGAAGCGCTCCGCATCGGTGTGGGCATGGTCTCCCGTGGTGAGGTGGCCCTGATCGTGGCAAACAAGGGAATCGCTAGCGGGATGATGAATCCAGTTTTTCTGGTGCCAGTGGTGCTTATGGTGGTGGTGACAACGGTCATTACGCCGATCATGCTCCGGGCGGTCTATCCCAAACGCAAGCCCGAAGAGGAAGCAAAAGAACTGGTCCACAGCGACCTGGTCGAGGGTTATCAGGAAATCCGGGATTTCGACCTCGCTTCCCAGACCATCCTCGATATGCACAACGTCCTGCAGGGCAAACGTCCGGACGGCCGTTCCAAATAATCCGTAAAAGCGGCTCTGTGCGGGGATTCCGGCTTTTCATTCTGGAAAAACCGTGTTATACTATAACATTAAGAGCCTGTTCCGCGTCGCCGATCCTGCCGCTCTCCGGATGCCAAAAAGCGGAATCCCTGCTTGCAATTACATAGTCCGCCGCTGGAAGCAGGTATTTGCGTTCAGCGTTTTGGCTGTTCATCAGGGATCAGAGGGTGCTTTTTCCAGGAAAAAGCACCCTTCTTCAGGACGGGAATCTGGCACAGCCTTAGACAGTAGCAGGGGACAGATTGCTCTTGAGGAAACACGGAGGGAGAAACAACAAGATGTTTGCACGTTATCTAAACGACCTGAAAAAGGAGTTCCGGGGGTACAACCTTTCGACACTGCTCAAAGACCTGCTTGCGGGCCTGACGGTGGCAGCGGTGGCCCTGCCGCTCGCGCTGGCGTTTGGCGTCTCAAGCGGTGCGGATGCCGCCTCCGGGCTGATCACGGCGATCGTTGCGGGGGTCTGCATCAGCCTGTTGGGGGGCGCATTCTATCAGATTTCCGGGCCAACCGGCGCAATGGCTGCGATCCTGATGTCGGTTGTGGCAAACTACCAGATGCAGGGGGTGTTCCTCGCCACACTGATGGCGGGCATCCTGCTGCTGCTTGCGGGGCTCCTGCGGCTGGGGCGCCTGACCACCTTTATTCCCGCGCCGGTCATCACCGGATTCACGTCGGGGATCGCGGTCATCATTGCGCTGGGGCAGGTGGACAACTTTTTCGGCGTGACTTCGCAGGGGGACTCGGCGGTCGCGAAGCTGCTGAGCTACCGGACACTTGGATTTTCCCCCAACTGGACCGCAGTGGGCATCGGGCTTTTCGTGGTGGTGTTTATGCTGGTTTTCCCGAAAAAATGGAACAGCATGGTGCCGGCCTCGCTGATCGGCATCGTCCTTGCCACAGCCTTTGCGATCCTGCTGGGGCTTGACGTTCCGTCTGTGGGCGAGATTCCCAAAACCCTCTTTCCGGAGAACCGGCTCAGCCTCTCGTCGATCTCGCTTGAGCGGATCAACGGCCTGCTCGGCCCGGCGATCAGCATCGCCCTGCTGGGGATGATCGAAAGCCTGCTCTGCGGTGCGTCGGCAGGAAGGATGACCGGCGTACGGCTGAACAGCAACCAGGAACTGATCGCGCAGGGGATCGGGAATATGCTCGTCCCATTTTTCGGCGGCATCCCGGCGACCGCCGCAATCGCCCGGACCAGTGTAGCGATCAAATCGGGTGCGAAAACCCGTCTGACCAGCATCTTCCATGCGGTCGGGCTGCTGCTCGCAATGTTTGCGCTCGGCCCGGTCATGTCCCGGATTCCGCTTTCCGCGCTGGCTGGCGTCCTGATGGTGACCGCATGGCGGATGAACGAATGGCATGCGATCCGGTATATCTTCTCCCACCGGTTCAAGGGCGCGATGCTCCAGTTTTTTGTGACGATGGTCGCAACCGTTCTGCTCGATCTCACAATGGCGATTGTAATCGGGATTGCGGCAGGGCTGCTCGTGTTTATCAGCCGGAGCTGTTCGCTTGAGGTGGCGGTGGAAGACGTGGACCTCACCCGGCTCGGCCTGGACAGCGGGGACGGACGCGGAAACAACTGGGCGGTTGTCTATATCACCGGCCCGATGTTCTTCATGACTGCGGATGTGATCGAGCAGAAACTCGAGGAGCTTGCAGAGAAAGAACTGATTATTTTTTCGATGCGTGGGGTGCCCTCGGCGGATATCACCACCACCCAGATGCTGATTGACTATTATCGGGAAGCGACCGGCAAAGGCAAGCGGGTGCTCTTTTCGTCGCTCCAGCCGACGGTACGCCGGAATTTTGAGCGGGCGGGCCTGGTCGAGATCGCCGGAGAGGACGCATTTTATTTCAGCGTCGACCGGGTGCTCAAGACCATGCTTTGAATCCCTGCCCAACGGAGCCGGCCTTTTGGCGTATATGCGAACATGAAATAGTGTTAAAGGGAGCTTTTTCGGCTGAAAAAGCTCCCTTTTCTGTGCGGTTTTATGGTTCTGGCCGGAATCCAAGCGGTTCCAGAAACCGGGACGGGGCATTTTTATACTGGTTCAGCCCGTATCGCGCGCAGGAGAGGAACAGTTTCTGTTTCGCGCGGGTGACCGAGACATAGAATACCCGCTTTTCCTCCTCCAGCACCCCATTTTTGACCGCCTGAAAGCTGGGAAACACACCGTCCTGAAGGATCGGCAGGAACACATAGTCAAACTCGCAGCCCTTCGCCTGATGTGCGGTAATCACCGAGACCTTGTTGGCCTTTTTGCTGAGTTTCTCCAGCTCGCTCGCGGAAAGTGCGGTCAGCTCGAGCAGTTCGGAGAGCTGCTGGGCGGCTGGCTGGGCAGGATCGCAAAGCTCGTCCGCGAAGTCCTGGAACAGCACCAGATTGGCGAACTTTTCCGGCTGCTGCTCATACCGCTTTTCGAAGCCGAACGCATCGAGCAGGGCGGAGATCAGAGGGGACGCCCCCTGCTGTGCAATGGGGCGCAGCAGGTCAAGCTGATGGGCGAGCGGCTCAAATCTGGAAAGATACCGCAGATAAAATCCCTGCCGCGCGAGGGTCTGCGGGCGCAGGTGGGACCCGACCAGCGCGACCAATACGTCCGCTGTGGCGAGGATGTCGTCCATCGCGTCGTGGGACGGGGTGTGCGCCGTATGCAGCGCAGCGGAGACGGTCCCCAGCTTGTGGTTATCCAGGTCTTTCAGGAACCGGCGGCTGAGATCGAGGGTATCGTAAAATGGATGGTCAAACGGACGCTGTATGCCCTGCCGAAGCAGGTTCCGGGCTGTGATCGCCATGTCAAACCCGACATTATGCCCGACGATCACGCATCCCTCGGCAAAATCCAGAAATGCATGGAGCACATCGGCAGGCGGCTCCCCATGTGCGGCGAGCCAGGCGTCCGAAAAGCCGTGTACCTTCTCCGAATCGCCAACCGGCTTTCCCGCGCGCAGGAACCGTTCAAACCGCTCGGCAACCGAACCGTCCGGGGCGAGCCGGATTCCCGCCATCTGGATGATCTCATCCTGAAAGACGTCGGTTCCGGTCGACTCCACGTCGAACACCACCACCCGTCCGGCTTCGAGCGCCTGTAGGAGCGGCGCAAAAAAATCCTGGTGCAGGTGGGTGCGCGGGTCGGTGAAATCGGTCAGGGCGACGCCCAGCCCATCCCGGTATCCGGAAACGATCCCTTCGACGGTCGCAGGCCCGATCCCGTGGACCAGCCGCATTGCCACCCGCTTGAGGCTTTCCGCATCCTGGGGATTGGCAAACAGGCTGATGCAGGCGAGCAGGTCTTTGACTTCGGCGGTCTTGAACAGCCGGAACTCGTCGGCGAGCATAAACCGGATCGGTTTTTCCGCGTGCAGGCGGCTGGTTTTCAGCAGATTGCAGACATCTGCGCACGCCTTGTTCGAGCGGGTGATGATCGCGACGCGGGAATAATCGTCCACCGGGAGCTGCGCAATCTCCCGGTAAACCCAGTCGACCTCCTCGGGGATCGTGTCAAACTGGCGGAACACCAGGTCGGTACATGCGGGGGACTGCGGTTCAAACCCGTCCGGATGCCCGCGTCCCATTGCGCGCGCAAGAAAATTCTGCGCGGCGGAAAGGAGCTGGCCGCTACTCCGGTAGTTGTGGGTAAACGTGATCTCGACCGGATGGCAGTCAGCGCGGAACCGGGCGAGCAGGCGCTCCGGGTCCGAGCCGCGCCATTGGTAGATGGTCTGGTTGAAATCACCGCAGAAGAGGATATTCGCCCGTCCGAACAGCCGGGAGAGCAGCCCGTATTCCGCAAGGCTGACATCCTGCACCTCGTCGACATGGATGTACCGGTATCGGTCCCGCCAGAGGGCTGCGGTTTCCGGATCGGCGAGCAGAGCGTCCGCACGAAGCAGCAGGTCGGAAAAATCGAGCAGGTTGCTCGCGGTCAGCTTGCGGTTGTACAGCCGCACGATCGACCCGCCATACCGGGCGAGGAACCGCTGGAATTTGGGGTCGGGCTGCCGGCGGGGGTCCACACAGATCTGTTCGACTGCCTCGGGGCGGTGGGAAAACAGCCATGCCGCAGCGTCGACGGAGCTGAGTGACGGGTCGGCGAGCTGGCAGTCCTTGACCAGCCCGATGAACCGCTGCAAAATCTGCACCGGATGGTCTGCAATCTGCCGCCCGACCACTTCGAATACCACTTCGCGGATCGCTTCCTGACAGTCCGCCTGGTCGCAGATTGCGAAATCCCGCCCGATGTCGGTGAGGCGCTGGGGCATACTGCGCAGCAGCCACGCACAAAAACTGTGGATCGTCCGTACGGTGACCTCTTCCGCCGGTTCCCCGGCAATCTGGGCGATCCGCTCGGTCATCTCCTTGCAGGCGCGGTTGGTGAAGGTCAGGCAGAGGATTTCCGCCGGTTCGGCCGCCCCCGAGACCAGCAGGTTTGCGACCCGATGTGCCAGGGTATTGGTCTTGCCGGTACCGGCCCCCGCCAGAAGCAGGAGGTGGTCAGACAGGTTTTCCACAGCGAGCTGCTGTTGTTTGTTGAGGGCGATGGTGGTTAGCATGGCGGAACCTCCTTGGCTTTTGAGAGAAACGGGCAGGGCCGTTTTTTATTTGATCTTGGCTGGTCAGTTTCGGGGCAGATTGGAAAGGTAGCGAAAACTGCCGTCCTCCATGGTCTTGACAGTGAGGGTGTAGAAGCCATCCTCCCACGGGACCCCAGAGTAATATTCGTAGCCTTCATAGTCGATCACGAGCCGATCCCCCTCCTGCATCCAGCTGGTAACGCGGAGGCAGAGCGGCCCGCCGCCCCGGCCACCCTCATAAAAGATTGTATTGGTCTCGGGGTCGTAGGCATCGGCATATTTCGGCTCGCTGATCACCATGTCGGCTGTGACGCCCTCGAAATAGCGGGAAAGCGTCTTTACCATAGCGTCTACTGGCCAGTTGCTGCCGAAACGGTCCCATGGCGTATCGTCATTTTCATAGTTATAAAGATCCTCAAAAAGCCAGATCCAGCTGGCCAGTTCTTCAGGAGATGCCCAAACACGGTTCCCCAGTGCGGTATAATAAATAGGAACAAGATAGGTGTCATACATCTTCTGGCGTTCTTCTGCATTGTTGTAAAGAGCGCGGTTGTTGACCACCTGGGTTCCGGAAGCTTCACTGCTGGATTCCACCTCATAAACCAGGAACCCGTATTCATTGAAAGAGATAGAAGTAACCTTGGAACAGCCGCTTTCCGTGAGCGCGTCCCAGTTGTTTTCATAAGCGCCGCTATAAGTGATGGCGCTTTCTGTGGAAATAAAGTGGGCAAGGTAGCAGTCTGGCTCGCCGTTGTGGTCCAACCGGAACGTGTAGATATAAAGGCCGCAATCCATTCCCTCGTCCACGGATTCCATAAAATCCCGCACAGGCTGGGGATCGGTGAGCACTTCGTCCTGATAGATAATCACCGAGGGCTGCCCCAACGCCCTCTGGTACAGCGCCGAGGAGGTGAGGCGCTCGTCTGCCAGCTGCGGATAGACGATCTTCGTGGGATTCCTGGCAGAGGCTTGAGAGGAGGAATCCCCGTCATTAGGGATAGATTCCGATGCTTCCAGAGCAGACCTGGAATCCCCTGCGCTTTCAGGAGAAATAGAGGACATTCCCCTTGATGAAGCGTTCAAACCGCTCGTCCTGCTAATGCAGGCGGTTAGCATAAAAATCAGGAGGAAAGCAAGAAACAGAGCTGGAATTCGGCACGACATGGAGTCTCCTCTTTTCTAAAACTTTTTTTGCATTTAAGAACCCGTATTCACAACCATTTGACACCGTCTGAGCGGGTCTTTTGCCGGCCTGCCGCGTTGAAAAATCTTGCAATACACAAAGGATTGTCTGCGTTTTTTCGCCTTGCAGGGCAGCAAAATCCCTCGCCCATCCGGCATCCTCTGATTATGAATACAGGTTCTAAGTTTTACGCGATTTTTTGCTCCGGCCTAGGAGCTGGCGCTTCGCGCCGGTTGACCTATGTACGCCGCTGCGGCGGCAGTCAAAAAATTGCGGGGTCGAGGGGCAGTGAGACAGCGTGAGTTTGGTTCCAGACCAAACTGACAGGCGCAAGGCGCCCTCCTCGGGGCTTTTCGGGCTCTCAGCCTCCGGTAAGCTGGGCGGATTTCTTCTCTTCACAATTTAAAGTTTTACTCAATTTTTTTTAAAAAATTGCGGGGTCGAGGGGCAGCGCCCCCGCCGCCGCGCGTACGCGGCGGAATACCCCATCCTGGGAAGCACATTTTGAGGGTGAATTGGCTCTGATTTGCAGCCGAAGCAAAGAGGGGGCTTTTCACTTGCAAAAAGCCCCCTCTTCTGAATACCCGCTTTTGAGAAGCAATATCAGCGTTCTTCACGGAAATAGTTGTTGCCCAGATTTGCAGGGATGTTGACCCCTCTTGATGCGTGCACCGAGCTGAGGATCAGCACGAGCGCGGTAATCAGGAACGGGAGCATGTCATAAAACGCGACCGGCAGGTCGACGATACTCTTGGGCATGTAATATTTCAGGATGCGCAGCGCGCCGAATACGAACGACCCGAGAATCGCCATCTGCGGCTTCCAGGCGGCAAAGATGACGAGCGCGACCGAAATCCAGCCCAGCCCGCCGACATTGTCGCTGATCCAGACGCCGCCATTGATAATCATGGAACAGTAAGCGCCGCCGATTCCGCAGATGCCGCCGCCGAGCACAATATTGATGTACTTCCACCGGCTGACCTCGATGCCTGCCGCATCCGCCGCCGCGGGATTTTCGCCGATTGCCTGCACGTTCAGGCCGGTTTTGGTGCGGAAGAGGTAGAAGCCCATCAGGAGCGCGACCGCTACCCCGAGATAAACGAACGGGGTATAGGAGAAGAGCAGTTCCCCGACCACCGGCAGGTCGCTCAGGACGGGGATATGGATACTGCGCATACTCGCGGTGATCCGCTCGGGCAGCTTGAGGGTGCCGTTTGGGGAGCGTTCGAGCATATAAACGCCGATGAAGTTGGAAAGCCCGATCCCGAAGATGGTGAGGGTCAGACCGGTGACGTTCTGGTTTGCCATCAGCGTGACGGTCAGGAACGCATAGATCAAGGCAGAGAGCGCAGCGGCGACGAATGCAGCCACCAATGCAAGCAGGAAACTGTCGGTAAAATAGCCAACCATAAAGCCCGCACAGGCGCCGATCGACATCATCCCCTCGACGCCGAGATTGAGGTGCCCCACCTTTTCGCTGATGATCTCGCCCACCGTACCAAAGAGCAGCGGGGTGCCCGCGCCGACAGCGGCGACTAGGAATTTGATGAACAGGTCCATTATGCAGCGCCTCCTTTCTTGCGGACGACAAATCCATAGCGGATGAAAAATTCGCAGCCGAGCACAAAGAACAGGATGACCGCCTGGAGGACGTCCGCACAGTCGGTCGAAAGCCCGAAGCTGGACTGCACAACGCTGCTTCCCTTCTCGAGCACCGAGAAGAGGAACGAGACGATCACGATGGTGACCGGATTGAGCCGGGAGAGCCATGCAACGATGATCGCGGTGAACCCCACGCCGCCGGCAACCGCGTTGGTCAGGGTGATGTCCGAGCCGGTCGCCTGCACCATGCCGGCGATCCCGCAGACCGCGCCCGAGAGGAACATGGTGCGCAGCACGATCTTTTTGACATCCATGCCCGCATAGCGCGCGGTGTCGCTGCTTTCGCCCACTACGCTGATCTCATAGCCGTGTTTGGTGCTGCGCAGGTAGAAGAGTACCAGCGCGGCCAGCGCCAGCGCGACCACCCAGCCAATCTGTACGCCCAACAGCTTATCCAGCGCGGCGTTCTTGTCAAACCGGGCGATCTTTGGGAACCCCTGCGAGCCGGGGTCTTTCCACGGGCCGTCCCGCAGGAAGTTGACCACATGCAGGGCAATGTAGTTGAGCATCAGGGTGAAGAGGGTTTCGTTGGTGCCCCATTTCACCCGGAACAGGGCGGGGATCAGGCCCCACAGCCCGCCGCCGACAATTCCGGCAAGAAACATGACTGTGACCAGCAGGACGTGGTTCCACGAACTGTGGTAGAGCGCGAAATAGGAAGCGCAGATTGCACCGGCGATAATCTGCCCCTCTGCGCCGATGTTCCAGAATTTCATCTTGAAGGCGAGGGTGACCCCAAGCGAGGAGATCAGCAGCGGGATCATGACCTTGACCGTCGCCTGTATCGCCATCTTGCTGCGGAACGCGCCCGAAAGGATGGTCCCGTAGATTTCAAACGGGTTGTACCCGATCAGCAGGATGAACACACCGCCCGCAACCAGCGCGAAAACGAGCGCCTCCGCGCGCAGCAGCATGATCTGGCGGGTGGGCTTTTCCGCCCGCTTGACCACCCGCAGCAGCGGTTCCTTGCTCATATATCCGGTTTGCGTGCTCATGAAGCCACCTCCTGAGAGTCAGCGCCTGTCATCAGCAGGCCGATCTGTTCCTTGGTTGCGGTGCGCGCATCCACCACGCCGGTAATCCGCCCGTGGCAGAGCACGAGAATCCGGTCGCTCAGTTCGAGCAGCACGTCGAGGTCCTCCCCGACAAACACCACCGCGACCCCGCGTTTTTTCTGCTCATTGAGCAGGTCGTAAACCACATAGGACGAGTTGATGTCCAGCCCGCGCACCGGGTAGGCGGTGACCAGCACACTCGGATTGGACTCGATCTCCCGGCCGAGCAGCACCTTCTGGACATTGCCGCCCGACATCAGCCGCACCGGGGTATCCACGCCGGGGGTGACGATCTCGAGCTTTTGCACCAGCGATTCGGCGAGCGCGCGGGCGGGTTTGCGGTCGATGCAGACCCCTTTTGAGGTACGGTAGGATTTGAGCAGCATGTTATCAACCATCCCCATCGAGGCGACCAGCCCCATGCCGAGCCGGTCCTCCGGGACAAACCCCATATGGATACCGAGGTCGATGATCTGGGCCGGGGTCTTGCCGACGATATTTTCCCCGTTGAACAGGATCTGACCGCTCTGCACCGGCACCAACCCTGCGATTGCCTCACACAGCTCCTTCTGCCCGCTTCCGGCAACACCGGCGACCCCAAGGATTTCCCCGGTGCGCACCTCGGCGGAAATCCCGCCCAGCGCGGGCGCGCCGTCCGGCTTGTTGACAAAGAGCGATTCGATCCGCATGACGGTCGAGACGTTTTCCGGCTCGGGACGGTTGATCCGCAGGCTGACCGGCCGGCCGACCATCAGTTCGGTGAGCTTTCTCTGGTCCGATTCGGCGGTGACCACCGTGTCGATGCTCCGCCCTTTCCAGAGGATGGTGACCCGGTCGCTCAGTTCGAGCACCTCCTGCAATTTATGGGTAATGATGATGATGGCGCATCCCTGCTCCCGCATCCGGCGCAGGATCGTGAACAGTTTTTCGGTCTCCTGCGGAGTGAGCACAGCGGTCGGCTCGTCGAGAATCAAAATCCGGGCGCTGCGGTAGAGCACCTTGAGGATTTCCACCGTCTGCTTCTCACTTACCGACATATCGTAAATTTTCTTGTCCGGGTCGATCTCCAGCCCGACCGACTGGCAGATCCCAAGCACCCGCTCCCGCAGGGCTTTCGGACTCAGGCGCTTTTCCTGTGAACCGAGGACAATGTTATCCATCGCGGAAAAAACGTCTACCAGCTTGAAGTGCTGGTGGATCATCCCGATGCCCAGCCGCATCGCGTCGAGCGGGGAGTTGATCGTGACCTCCTGCCCGCCGATCGAGATCGACCCCGAATCGGGGTGGTAGATGCCCGAGAGCATGTTCATCAGGGTGGTTTTGCCCGAGCCGTTCTCCCCGAGCAGGGCGAGGATCTCGCCGTACCGGACGTCCAGGTCGATCTGGTCGTTTGCGACAACGCTTCCAAACCGTTTGGTGATCTTCCGGCATTCGATTGCATATTCCGTAGTTGCGGCCATAATACCTCCCAAAACTTTTGTCTCTATCTGTTTTGCTTTCCTGTGTCCTCCACACCGGGCAACCCGTGTGTCTTGCCCAGTGTGCGGGGCACCTGTCCCGGGGGGGGGACAGCAGCCGAGACGCCCCCTCCTGCCGCTTCGTGGGATCAAAGATTCCGCCCCCTGCGGGGCGCGGCAAAAGGCTCCGCCTTTTCAAAGGCGGGCGAAACTTTTGGTTCTGTCCTTTTGAAAAAAGGATAGGGGTTTTGAAGCTGGTCTTTCTGAAAAAGGGCGGCCTGCCGAACGAGGCCGCCCTTTTCATAGATTCTTATTTTACGGTAACGTTTTTGAAATACCAGTTGATGCCGCCGGTGATGGTGGCGTCGTCCAGTTTCTCGCCCTCAGCGCAGACCACGTTGCCCTGGTTGTCCTCGATCGGGCCGGTGAACACATCCCACTCGCCGCTCATGATCTTCTGCTGAACAGCGTCAATCGCCTCCGCGGTGCCCTCTTCACAGAGGTCGGAGAGCGGGGAATATGCGACCAGCCCGTCAGCCATACCGCCGAAATAGTTCTGGCCGTTCCACTCGCCCGCGATCACCCGCTGGACAGCTGCGGTGTAGTAAGCCGACCAATCCCAAACAGTCGAGGTCAGGACCGCTTTCGGCGCATCCTTGGACATATCCGAGTTGTAGCCAACGCCCCAGACACCCTTCTCCTCCGCGGCAAGCTGGGGATTGGGGGTGTCGCAGTGCTGGCCGATTACGTCGCAGCCCTCGGCGATCAGCGCTTCCGCAGCCTGTTTTTCACCCTCGGGGTCAAACCAGCTGCCGGTGACCTTGACATAGACCTCTGCGTCCGGGTTGACCGAGTAGACGCCCATTGCGAACGCGTCACAGCCGCCGGTGACCTCCGAGTTCTCGCTGTTCTGCGCGGCAACGTAACCGATCTTGTTGGTCTTGGTCTTGAGGCCGGCGGCGATACCGGTCAGGTAACGTGCCTGGTAGATCCGGCCAAAATAGTTATTGAAGTTTGCGCCGTTGCTCTTATAGCCGGTGCCGTGAGAGAGGATGACCTCCGGGTACTCCTCCGCGATCGCCTCGCAGGTGTCCATATAGCCCCAGCTGGTCGCAAAGATGACCTGGCAGCCTTCCTCGATGCACTCGAGGATCGCGGTTTCGATCGCGCTGGCATCCTGGTCGTTGACATTGTTCTTGCGGATGATCTGCTCCGGTTTGAGGCCGATGTTTTCCTGCATCCCGACGATCCCCTGATCGTGGGTGTAGGTGTAGCCCGAGCCCTCCGCCGGGTCGGTGATGTGGATTACGCCAACCTTGAGGTCCTCAACCGCGATCGCCGGGAGCGGATCGCTGCTTGCGCCGAACCACGCGGAACCCTCCGAGCGCTCGGGAGTTGCGGACGCTACCTCGGACGGGGCAGGCGTGGACTCCGCACTCTGAGACTGGGCGGGCGCCTCCGAACTGGCGGGAGCTGAGCTGGCAGGTGCCGAGCTGGCCGGAGCGCTCGAGCTGCCGCCGCAGCCCGACGCAAATGCCAGCATCGAAACTGCCAGCAGGGACGCCAAAATCCGTTTCATCTGATTCATTTCGTTTTTTCCTCCTGTTTTCAGTCAATCTTCCTAAAACTCTGGAACCTGTATTCATAATCAGGGGATGCCGGATGGGCGAGGGATTTTGCTGCCCTGCGAGGCGAAAAAACGCAGACAATACTTTGTGTATTGCAAGGTTTTTCAACGCGGCAGGCCGGCAAAAGACCCGCTCAGACGGTGTCAAATGGTTGTGAATACGGGTTCTCTATTGCAACCGGCCGAATTGCCGGGTACAACCATTCGAAGCGGCTGTCTTAGCCGCCGGACCGGATGTTTCGTCCGCTGTTTCAGTGGAAAAACAACTCGCCGGTCTGATCGTCCATCCGGTCGATGATGGCAAGCGATTCCACCCGCACGCCGCTCCCGCGGATCAGCCTGCCGCCGTCCTGGAACCCCTTCTCGATCACAATCCCCGCGCCCACCAGTTCGGCGCCCGAATCCTCCACCAGCTTGCACAGCCCCTGGAGCGCGCTGCCCTTGGCGAGGAAATCGTCGATAATCAGCACCCGGTCCTGCGGGCCAAGGAACTTTTTCGAGACAAGGATGTCATACACACGGCCGTGTGTGAAGCTCTCGACCCGGGAGGTGAACACCTCTCCATCAATGTTCTTGCTCTGGCTCTTCTTTGCAAAAACGACCGGCACATCGAAATACTGCGCTGCAATGCAGGCGATCCCAATGCCGGACGCTTCGATGGTCAGTATTTTGTTGACGCCGCAGCCGGCAAACCGGCGCTTGAATTCCTTTCCGATCTCGGCAAACAGGCGGACGTCCATCTGATGGTTCAGAAAGCTGTCCACCTTGAGGACATTGCCCGCCTTCACAAGCCCGTCTTTGCGGATCCGCTGTTTTAAAAGCTCCATGCCAACCCTCCAAAAGAAAATGGGAAGCTATTCGTTTGAGTGACGCAAAACAACAGCTTCCTACAACTACCGACGTTTTTTTACAAATGGGATACTTCCAGTTTATCGTATCTTCACAATTTGTTCAACAGGTCAAATTGCAAGAAATAAACAGTAAAATTACCCTTGGTTTTATCAATAACGCATATGAAGCCGCCATCTTCCCCCATTTCCCATCGGAAACCAGCGGATTTGCCGGGTAAAAAGGGGATTCTGCCACTTGCCAACCAGCTGTGCGGCGTGTAAAATAAAGGCTGAAATATTCGCAATAGAATAAGGTGTTCAAAACGAAACGGAGGAGAGCTGTATGAACGATCAGATCAGGCAGATTGCCGGACGTATCCGGGAACTGCGGGAGATTCTGGAGGTGGATGCGGAGGAGCTTGCCGGAAGGGTGAACGTTTCTCCGGAGGTCTACCAGAGCTATGAAAACGCGGAAGCAGACATCCCGATCGGGGTGATCTACGGGGTGGCGGAGGCGCTGGGGGTAGACCCGACCGTCCTGCTGACCGGCGATGCGCCGCGGATGAGCGATTACACGATCGTCCGGGGCGGCAAAGGGGTATCGGTCGAGCGGTACGACGGCTATAAATTCAGCTCGCTTGCGTTCAATTATATCGGGCGGATGTTCGATCCGATGATCGTCGACCTTGAGCCGATGGAAAAAGGTCCCGAGCTGGTGGTACACGGCGGGCAGGAGTTCAACTATGTGATCGAGGGGACGGTCCAGCTTGTGATCGGTGGACGGGAATTCCTGCTCCAAGCGGGGGACAGCGCATTTTTCAATCCAATGACCCCGCATGGACAGCGCGCGGTCGGCGGGCCGGTGCGGTTCCTCACGATCATCAACGAATAGGGGGTGGCGGCAATGGTGGAAAAATTTCTTCCCCGGATGGAGTTCGACTCCTATGAAGATTTCAAGGCAAACTACCGGCTGAATATCCCGGAGGGGTTCAACTTCGCCTATGATGTGATCGACGGTTGGGCGGAGCAGGATCCGGATAAACCTGCGCTCGTCTGGGTGGACGGCGGACACCACGAAAAGCGGCTTTCGTTTGGCGACCTCTCCCGGCTCTCCAGCCAAGCGGCCTGCTTTTACCAGTCGCTCGGCATCCAAAAGGGCGATTTCGTGATGTTGGTGCTCAAGCAGCGGGTCGAAGCCTGGGTCTGTATGCTTGCGCTGCACAGGCTCGGCGCGGTCGTGATCCCGGCGACCTACCAGCTCATGCCCCACGACATCGAATACCGCTGCAACAAGGCGGGCATCCGGATGATTACCTGTGTCGACGAGCCCGAGCTGCTTTACAACATCCAGCAGGTGCGCTCCCAGTGCCCGACGCTGGCGCATGTCGCGGTGGTCGGCGGGGAGATCCCGGACGGGTTCCTCGATTTCCGGCGGGAGGCCGCAAAGTTCGGGTTCTCATTCCCGCGCCCGGCCGGTGAACAGGCCACCCGCAACGATGACCTGATGCTCGGCTATTTCACCTCGGGCACCACCGGGATGCCCAAACTGATCGTCCACAACTTTACCTACCCGCTCGGGCATATCACCACCGCACATTATTGGCATCAGGTGCAGGATGGCGGCCTGCATTTTGTGCAGGCGGACTCCGGCTGGGCCAAGTTCGGCTGGGGGAAAATCTATGGGCAGTGGATCTGCGGGGCGGTGATCGTGGCCTATGATGTGGAAGGGCGGTTCGACCCGCACCATCTGCTCACCACCCTTGAGCGGCTGCGCCCGGCCACCTTCTGCGCACCGCCCACCGTTTACCGGTTCCTTATCAAGGAGGACCTGTCTAAATACGACCTCTCCTCCCTCAAGCGGTGCACCATCGCGGGCGAGCCGCTCAACCCCGAGGTGTTTAACCAGTTCAAAAAGGCCACCGGCCTGGAACTGGCCGAAGGGTTTGGACAGTCGGAAACCACCGTCATCATCGCGAATTTCCCATGGTTCCCGCCCAAGCCCGGTTCCACCGGCAAGTTCTCCCCGCTCTACGACCTCGACATCGTAGACGAGGACGGGAATCCCTGTGAAGACGGTATCGTGGGTACCATCGTGGTCAAAAATCTCGACAAATACCGTCCGGCAGGCCTGTTGGTCGAATACCGCGGCGACCCGGACGCCAATGCCGCCGCATTTTACAACAATATGTATTCGACCGGCGACACCGCCTGGCGCGACAGCGAAGGCTATATCTGGTTTGTGGGCCGCAACGACGACGTGATCAAATGCTCCGGCTACCGGATCGGGCCGTTCGAGGTCGAGAGCGCACTGCTGACCCACCCGTCTGTGCTCGAATGCGCGGTCACCGCTGCGCCCGATCCGGTGCGCGGACAGGTGGTCAAGGCAACGGTTGTGCTGGCGCGGGGGTACCAGGCGTCCGATGCGCTCAAAAAGGAGCTGCAAAACCATGTCAAGAAGGAGACTGCACCATATAAATATCCGCGGATCGTCGAGTTTGTGGACGAGCTGCCCAAAACCCTTTCGGGAAAGATCAAGCGGAAGCAGATCCGTCTGGAGGATCAGAAAAGCTGAAATGCCTGGAAATTGACGCGGATTTTTCCGGATAAACCCTTGCATTAGATGCAAACCTGTGGTAAAATGGCTAATAGTAAGAATAGACAATGACGTGAAAGAGTGGGGAACGCCTCACTCTTTCGTTTATGTATGGGGGGATTGGGTTGGCCCAGCCGAAAGGAAAAAAACAGAACACCGCAGCAGTCTGCGAGGCGCTCGCCGCACCGGTGGCGGAACAGATGGGAATCTATTTCTGGGATGTGGTGTTTGAGAAGGAGGGCGCGGGATGGTATCTGCGCTACTACATCGACAAGGACCCCGATGGGATCGACCTCGATACCTGCGAGGCGTTTTCCCGCGCGGTCAGCGATCTGCTCGACGCCGCCGACCCGATCGAACAGAGCTACTGCCTGGAGGTCGGGTCGCCCGGAGTGGAGCGCAAGCTGTCCAAGAGCTGGCACTTTAAAAAGTATATGGGATGTGATGTGCTGGTCCGCCTGATCCGGCCGGTGGACGGGGTCCGTGAGTTCGTGGGCGAGCTGATCGGCTATGACGGTCTGAGCGGGATCATTACGATCGAGCTTGATGAGGACATGGAGATGGATTTCATGCTGGACGAGACCGCGTTTGTACGGCTTTACGACCAGGCGCTTTGAAAGCCTGTCCTGTTTTTCATGCAGAAAGGCTGCAAAAGGCAACAAAAAGTTTCGTCCACCTTTTTAAAGGTGGCGGATTCCAAAGGCAGAGCCTTTGGCCGCGCTTTGCAGAGCGCGGAACACCTTATCCTGAGAAGCGCCTTTTGGGGTGAATTGCCGCCTGCTGGGCGGCAAGAGGGGCTTTTGCAAGAAAAAAGCCCCTCGGCAAATCTAAAGATAAGCAAAACCGATTTTTAATGTGTGAGAATGATTGGGAGGGGTCTGGAAAATGGCTGGAAGAACCAAGTCCAAGGAGAAGGAAAAGGACAACACCGCTGAATTTTTTGAGGCGCTCGCGCTGCTCGAGCAGGAGAAAGGAATCCCTGCGGCGCTGCTCGCCGAGAAGATCGCGACCGCGATCGGCAACGCGATCCGCCGCGACATGGGCGCCTCAGACGACAGCGTCGTCGAGATTGATCCGGTCACCCGGCGGTTCTATGTGGCGATGCGCAAGGAGGTCGTGGACGACATCTTCGACCCGGCGCAGGAAATCCTGCCGGAAGAAGCGGTCAAATACAACAGCGCGGCGGTGATCGGCGATATCGTGGAGGTGCCGCTCGATACCCGCCAGTTCGGGCGGATCGCGGCGCAGACCGCCAAACATGTCATCCGGCAGGGGATACGCGAGGTCGAGCGCGGGCAGCTGTTCGCCGAGTATTCCTCCCGTCAGCACGATATTGTGACCGCCACGGTCATCAAGACCGATCCGAAAAAGGGCAACGTCACCCTTGAGATCGGAAAGAGCGAGGCGGTGCTCCCCAAAAGCGAGCAGGTGCCCGACGAGGTTTTCCCCGACAATGCCCGCATCAAGGTCTATGTAGTGGATGTGGTCAACGGTGAGAAAGGCCCGCGCATCATGATCTCCCGCACCCATCCCGGTCTGGTCAAGCGGCTGTTCGAGATGGAGGTCCCCGAAATCTTTGATGGCACCATTGAAGTGAAGTCGATCTCCCGCGAGGCCGGCTCCCGCACCAAGATTGCGGTCTGGAGCAACGACGAAAACGTCGACCCGGTCGGCGCCTGCATCGGCCCGAAGGGCCAGCGTGTTTCGGCGATCGTCGAGGAGCTGGGCGGCGAAAAGATTGATGTTGTGAAATATTCCAATGATCCCGCCGAGTTTATCGCGGCAGCGCTTTCGCCCGCCGATGTGCTCTCGGTCGAGGTCGACCCGGACGGCGCCAAGTCCTGCAAGGTTACAGTGCCGGACAACCAGCTCTCCCTTGCAATCGGCAACAAGGGGCAGAACGCCCGTCTTGCCGCCAAGCTGACCGGCTGGAAGATCGACATTAAACCCGAATCCGGGTTCTACGGCGAATAAGGGGCGGGGTTATGGTACAGAAGAAGATACCGGTGCGGATGTGCGCGGGATGCGCGGAGCACAGGCCCAAGAAAGAGCTGGTGCGGGTGGTCCGCACCCCGGAAGGTGAGATCCTGCTCGACCTGACCGGCAGGAAATCAGGCCGCGGCGCGTATGTATGCCCCAGCGCCGACTGCCTGAAAAAAGCGCGCAAGGCACGCCGGTTCGAGCGGGCGTTCGGCTGCCAGATTCCCGAGGAGGTCTACGACCGTCTTGAGCAGGAGATGGAGGCTGGGAAGGATGGCTGACCGGCTGATGGGGGCGGTTTCGCTCTGCCGCAAGGCGGGCAGGCTCCGGATGGGTATGGACCTGGTCTGTGAAGAGGTGCAGAAGGGCGGCGTCCGGCTGGTGCTGGTCGCGGATGGGGTTTCCGGGCGTTCGGAACAGAAGGTCCGGGAGGTCTGCGAAGCCGGGAAGGTCCCTGTGCACAGGCTCCCCTGCACCATGGAGGAGCTTTCCCGGGTTACTGGAAAAAAATACGGGATTCTCGCGGTCTGCGATGAGGGGTTTGCCGGGATGATCGGCGGGCTGCTCGGCAGCGAGGCGTAGACCCGATGGATATAGAGGAAACGTGCGTTCCGATTCCGCGGCAGTGAGCCGGTGGTTTGGCGGGACGCCGGCAAACCATCGAACGTGAGGAGGAATTGGATATATGATAGAAAAATACAGGGTGCATGAGGTCGCGAAGGACCTCGGGGTACAGAGCAAGGAGGTCCTTGACCTGCTTGCCGCCAACTTTGAGGGCGAGCGCAAGAGCATGACCGCGCTCGACGAAAAGGAGCTTTCGCTGGTGCTCCACCACTACACCAGTCAGAATCAGGTTGAAAACTTTGACGAATATTTTGCCGCGGGGGAAGCCAAAAAGCAGGCTGCAAAACAGCAGGCGAAGGAGGCGCGCGCCGCCGCGCAGCAGCCAAAACCGCAGCCGCAGCAGGCGAAGGAACAACAGCCGGCGCAGCCGCAGCAGGCTTCCCAGCCAAGAGCCCAGCAGCGGCAGGACAACCGGCAGGCAGGCCAGCAGAACCGCGGGAACCAGCAGCGGCAGGGCCAGCAGCAGGGTGGACAGCGCCAGCAGGGCGGGCAGCAGAACCGTGGGAACCAGCAGCGGCAGGATAACCGGCAGGGCGGGCAGCAGCAGAACCGCGGGAACCAGCAGCGGCAGGGCCAGCAGCAGGGTGGACAGCGCCAGCAGGGCGGGCAGCAGAACCGTGGGAACCAGCAGCGGCAGGATAACCGGCAGGGCGGGCAGCAGCAGAACCAGCAGGCGCCGCAGCAGCAGAAGCCGCGCCAGCGTCCGCAGGGCGGCATGACGGTTGATACCCGGGCAGGCTCGACCCAGGTTGAGATGGAGAAGTACAACGAGAAGTACGACAACCTCGCCCAGAGCAAGCTGGGCAACCGCGACACCGCGGCCCAGAAGCAGAAGCTGACCCAGCGCAGCGCACAGCGGCGGGCAGGCAAACCGGTGATGTCCCGCAAGGAGAAGGAGGACGCGAAGATGCGCCGCCTCGAGCTTGAGCGGCAGCGCCGGAAAAACCTCTCGATCACCATTCCGGAGGAGATCACAGTCGGGGAGCTCGCGGCGCGGCTGCATGTCACCTCGGCGGAGATCATCAAACGTCTGATGGGGCTGGGCGTAATGGCGACAGTCAACGAGACCCTCGATTTCGACACCGCTTCGATGGTCTCGATCGAGATCGGCGCGAAGGTCGAGAAGGAGGTCGTTGTCACGATCGAGGACCGGCTGTTCGAGGTCGAGGAGGACGACGACGACAAGATGGTCGAGCGCCCGCCGATCGTGGTGGTCATGGGCCATGTCGACCACGGCAAGACCTCCCTGCTCGACGCGATCCGGAATGCCAATGTCACTGCCGGTGAGGCGGGCGGCATCACCCAGCACATCGGCGCGTACCAGGTCCTGGTCAACGACCGCCCGGTTACCTTCCTCGATACCCCCGGCCATGCGGCGTTTACCTCCATGCGCGCCCGCGGTGCACAGGTCACCGATATTGCGGTAATCGTGGTCGCGGCGGATGATGGCATCATGCCTCAGACGGTCGAGGCGATCAACCATGCGAAGGCCGCAGGGGTCTCGATCATCGTGGCGGTCAACAAGATGGATAAACCCCACGCCAACCCCGACAAGGTCATGCAGGAGCTGACCGAGTACGAGCTGGTACCCGAGGAGTGGGGCGGCGACGTGCCCTGCATCAAGGTTTCGGCCAAAACCAGCGAGGGCATCCCCGACCTGCTCGAGATGATCCAGCTGGTCGCCGACACAAGCGAACTCAAGGCCAACCCCGACAAGATGGCAAAGGGGACTGTAATCGAGGCAAAGCTGGACAAAGGCCGCGGCCCGGTTGCGACCATCCTCGTCCAGAGCGGGACCCTGCACACCGGCGACGTGGTCATCGCGGGGACTGCGATTGGACGGGTGCGCGTCATGATGAACGACCGCGGCGAAAAGGTCGCCGAGGCCACCCCGTCGATGCCGGTCGAGATCACCGGCTTGGGGGATGTGCCCGAGGCGGGCGATGTGTTCAATGCGGTTGAGGACGAACGGCTCGCCAAAGAGCTGGTCGACCAGCGCAAGTTCGAGAACAAGCAGCAGCAGTTCAGCTCGTATGAGAAGGTCACCCTCGACAACCTCTTCAGCCATATCTCACAGGGCGACATGAAGGAACTGCCGATCATCGTCAAGGCCGACGTACAGGGTTCGGTCGAGGCGGTCAAACAGTCGCTCGAGAAGCTCTCGAACGACGAGGTACGGGTCAAGGTGATCCACGGTGCGGTCGGCGCCGTCTCGGAGAGCGACGTCATGCTCGCCGATGCTTCCAATGCGATCATCGTCGGGTTCAATGTCCGGCCCGACCCGATGGCCAAGGACAACGCCGAGCGGGACGGCGTGGAGCTGCGCCTCTACCGGATCATCTACGATGCGATCAACGATGTTGAGACCGCTATGAAGGGGATGCTCGCCCCCAAAACCCGCGAGGTCGAGCTGGGCCGCGCCGAAATCCGGCAGGTCTACAAGATCACCAATGTCGGTACGGTCGCGGGGTGCTATGTGCTTGAGGGCAAGATCACCCGCAATGCTGAAATCCGTGTGGTGCGTGACGGCATCATCATCGCTGATGACCACCTCTCCAGCCTCAAACGGTTTAAGGACGATGTGAAAGAGGTCGCGAAAGGGTACGAGTGCGGCATGGGCCTAAATAAATTCAACGACCTCAAGGAAGGCGACATCTTCGAAGCGTATGAGATCGAGGAATACCGTGAATAATAACGCATGACGAAAGATTTGGCCAAAAGATTTGGCTAAACCAAAAGTTTCGTCCACCTTTGCTCCGGCCTAAGAGCCGACGCTTCGCGCCGGTTGGCCTATGCACGCCGCTGCGGCGGGCAGTCAAAGGTGGCGGGGTCGAGGGGCAACGGGGCAGCGGAAGTCTGGTTCCAGACCAGCCTTCCAGGCGCAAAGCGCCTTCCTCGGGGCTTCTCGGGCCATAAGGCCCGAAGCGCGGCATACGCCGCGACGCCCCTGCGGGCTGCCTTACGGGGAGGAGTCGGTGACCCCTCCCCGTAGGCCCCACCCCGGCAAGCTGGGAGAAGTTCTCTTTTCTCACATAATCAAAAGTTTCGTCCACCTTTGCTCCGGCCTAAGAGCCGATGCTTCGTGCCGGTTGGCCTATGCACGCCGCTGCGGCGGGCAGTCAAAGGTGGCGGGGTCGAGGGGCAACGGGGCAGCGGAAGTCTGGTTCCAGACCAGCCTTCCAGGCGCAAAGCGCCTTCCTCGGGGCTTCTCGGGCCATAAGGCCCGAAGCGCGGCATACGCCGCGACGCCCCTGCGGGCTGCCTTACGGGGAGGAGTCGGTGACCCCTCCCCGTAGGCCCCACCCCGGCAAGCTGGGAGAAGTTCTCTTTTCTCACATAATCAAAAGTTTCGTCCACCTTTGCTCCGGCCTAAGAGCCGACGCTTCGTGCCGGTTGGCCTATGCACGCCGCTGCGGCGGGCAGTCAAAGGTGGCGGGGTCGAGGGGCAGAGCCCCCGCCGCCGCGCGCACGCGGCGGAATACGTTCTCCTGAGAAGCGATTTTTCAGGGTGAATTGGCTCTGACCGCGAGCCGGAGCCAAGAGGGGGCTTTTTGCAAGAAAAAAGCCCCCTTTTTTTCAAAGGATATGGAGCGTAAAAATACCCGAAACGGAGGGGAATCTATGGGCTCTTACAGAGCTTCCAGAACGGAAGAGGATATGAAACGGGAGCTGAGCGACATCATGCGCTCGCTCAAAGACCCGCGGGTTAGCGGCCTGCTGTCGATCGTGAAGATGGAGCTTTCGAGGGATATGTCCCACTGCAAGGTCTATATCAGCGCGATGGAGGGGTTTGAGGCCGCGAAGAACGCGGTCAGGGGGCTGGACAGCGCGTCCGGCTTCATCAAGCGGGAACTGAACGCGCGGATGAAGCTGCGCAAACTGCCCGAATTCAAGTTCATTGCGGACGATTCGATCGCACACAGCGCGGGCATCAGCCGGATGCTGGAAGATTTGAAACAGGCGGTGGATGCGGATGGCGAAGGGTAAGCAGGCCACGGTGGACGATGCCGCCGCCCTGCTCCGGCGGGCGGAAAGCGTCCTGATCCTCTGCCACCAGAAGCCGGACGGGGATACGCTGGGCAGCGGGCTGGCCCTGCGGCTGGCGCTGTGCGCGCTTGGCAAACAGGTGCGGATTGCTTGTCCGGATGGTTTTCCCGAACGGTACGCGTTCCTCTACCCGGAGGGGTTCGCGCCCGAAAAACAACCGGAATTTGACCCTGAATTGGTCGTAGCGGTCGATGTGGCCGACCCGAAGCTGCTCGGGGCGGTTGGCGTGCAGTGGGAGGGAAAGATCGGGCTTTGCATCGACCACCACCCGTCCAATACCCGGTACGCCGAATGGCTCCTGCTCGATCCGGATGCCGCGTCCACCACACAGATCATGGCGAAGGTCCTCCCTCAAATGGGAGTCCCGCTCACCCGGGAGATCGCACTGCCCCTCTATACCGGCCTTGCGACCGATACCGGCTGTTTCCGCTATTCCAATGTCACCCCGGCGGCGCTCCGGCTGGGCGCTGACCTGATCGAAACCGGCATCGACAGTTTCATGGTCAACAAGCGGATGTTTGAAACCAAATCGCGCGGGCGGGTCGAACTGGAACAGCTCGTATTGGGGACGCTCGAATATCACTACGGCGGGCAGTTCGCAATTGCTGTGATTGCCAGCGCGGATGCGGAGCGCACCGGCGTCCCGGAAGCGGATATGGATGGCATCCCTGCACTGCCCCGGCAGATCGAAGGGGTGGAGATCGCCGCCACCCTCAAGCAGAAAGGCCCGGAGCAGTTCCGGGTGTCGATGCGAGGAAGTGCGCGTTTTAACGTGTCGGAAATCTGTGGAAGATTGGGCGGCGGCGGGCATCCGCGCGCGGCGGGATGCACCCTCAACGGGACGCTTGCCGCGGTAAAATCGCGGCTGGTCGAAGTGGTTGCGCCAGATTTTGAAAGATTGGGAAACGGGTGATCACTTGGAAGAGTTAAACGGAATTTTATGCATCGACAAGCCGCAGGGCTTCACCTCGTTTGATGTGGTGGCAAAGCTGCGGGGGATCGCCAAGACGCGCCGGATCGGCCATGCGGGCACGCTCGACCCGATGGCAACCGGCGTGCTTCCGCTGTTTCTGGGCCGCGCAACCAAGGCGTGTGATCTTCTGCCTGATCAGGACAAGCGGTATACTGCCGTCTTTCGGCTGGGGCTGGAAACCGATACCCTCGATATCACCGGGACGGTGGTGTCGGAACATCCGGTGGAGGTGTCCGAAGCGCAGGTGCGGGAGGCCGCTTCCCGGTTCACCGGGGAGATTTTGCAGGTCCCGCCGATGTACTCGGCGCTCAAGGTCGGCGGCAAAAAGCTCTGTGATCTTGCGCGGCAGGGGGTAGAGGTCGAGCGGGAGGCACGCCCGGTCCGTATCCACCGTCTGGATTTTCTTGGATATGACCCTGCCGCCCAAACCTATACCATCGACGTATCCTGCTCCAAAGGCACCTACATACGCACCCTGGTTGCGGACATCGGCAGGGTGCTGGGCTGCGGGGCAGTGCTGACCGCGCTGCGCCGTACCGAGGCGGCAGGATATGACCTCGGCGGCTGTGTGACACTCGAGGAGGTTCAGGGCTGTGCGGACGCGGGAAGGCTTCCCGACCTGCTGCGCCCGGTTTCCAGTGCGTTCGGCAGGCTTGCGCAGGTGCGGCTTGCCAAGGCACAGGACCGGCTGTTCCGGAACGGTGTGCGGCTGGATACGGCGCGGCTCGCTTTTTTTGAGAACGGTACACGTCTGGGCCGGGTGCCCGAAGGCAACCTGTCGGTCTATTCGAGCGAGGGGATTTTTCTGGGGATTGCCCGGGCGGCCGGCGGAGAGTTGCGGCTGGTCAAACTTTTTGTGCTGGAGGTGTAATGAGGATGCAGATTTACCATTCGGTCGCGGACTGCCAGCCCTGCGGCCGCGGAGCGGTCGCGCTCGGTTTTTTTGACGGCCTGCACATCGGACATGCCGCGGTGGTATCCCGCACGCTCTCCTACCAGCAGGAGGGGCTGTGCCCCTGCGTGTTCACCTTCACGATGGACGGTGGACACCCCGCTGCCAAATCCACCGCAAACGCGCTGACCACCGAACGCCAGAAGGAGCAGCTTCTCGAGAACTGGGGGGTCAGGCTGGTGCTCTGCCCCGATTTTTCCGAGTTCCATGCCATGGAACCGGAATCCTTTGTGGACGAGATTCTCGTCCGGCGGCTCAACGCGAATGCGGCCTGCTGCGGGGAGGATTTCCGGTTCGGGAAAAAGGCGGCCGGGGATGTTGGGCAGCTGGCTGCACTCTGTCAGGCCCGGGGAATCCGGCTGGATGTGGTCCCGCCCGTCACATTTGAGGGGGAACGGGTCAGCTCGACCCGTATCCGCAGCCTGCTCGGTGAGGGTCGGGTCGCGGACGCCAACCGGATGCTCGGCCGGGCGTTCGGCTATGATTTCACAGTGGTGCGCGGGAAACAGCTCGGACGCAAGCTGGATTCCCCGACCATCAACCAGCGCCTTCCGGATGGGTTTGTCCCGCTCCGGCATGGGGTCTATGCTTCGGTATCCTTCGCGGGCGGTGCATGGCACCCCTCGGTGACCAATATTGGCCTGCGTCCGACGGTTGAGGACACGACCGCAGTCAACTCGGAAACCTACATCTGTGGCTTTTCCGGCGATCTCTACGGTGCCCGGGTGGAAGTGCGGCTGCTTGCGTTCCTGCGCCCGGAACAGCGGTTCCCGTCTGTGGAGGCTCTGCGCGCGCGTATCCATGCCGACGCGGAAGCCTCTGTCCCGATCGCAGAGGAATATCTGGCTGGCATTGCGGGAAAAACAGCCGGACGGTAAAGCACCCCGCCGATTTTTTGTTTGGATGAGCCTGAAAAATTTCAAATTTACTCTTTACTTTTTCCGAGTTTTGTGTTATCCTAAGACAGGACTTGGGAGTATAGCTCAGCTGGTTAGAGTGCCTGCATCACACGCAGGAAGTCGCGGGTTCGAGTCCCTCTATTCCCACCAGATCAAAAAGCACCGGTTAAACAACCGGTGCTTTTTCATATCCACAGAACAGGGCGGTCAGCGCACTTCGCAGATCATCGACTCCCCATAGGAGGTCGTGACCCGGTAGAACCCGCGCAGCTCCTGATCGAGCAGCGGGTCCCCGGTATCGACCAGCAGAGGCTGCCCCCGGAGTTGGAACAGTTTTTCGCGGGTTGCGGCGATCAGGATGTTTTCCCGGCCAAGCTCCCGGATCACCTCCGGGGTGATCTGCTGGTTGCCGCGTCCGAAAAGGAACCCCTGACCGCCGGTGACCGTAACAATCAGCCGGGTCTTTTTTTCGCGGACCGCCTCGAGCATCTGCCGCCCATAGAGGTCATTGGCGAGCAGCTTTCCGTCGAGGACCAGGTCGACGCCGATCAGGGTATTTTTCAGGCCGAGCAGGCGCATGACCCCGCGCGTGGTGGTGCCTGCGCCGATCAGATACTGCACCCCCGGTTCCATCTTGCTGACCAGTTCATGGGCGATTGAGTCGATCGACGCAGCTTCGGAGAGTGGGGTACCTGCCTTGCGGTTCTGGGTATAACCGCGCTCCAGCGGGATTTTCAGGTATCCATAGAGCCGGGTGTCGATCACCTCGCGGCGGTAAAGGTCCTCGTCGATGTCCAGAACTTCCGCCTCCTGTACCGCGGTTACACCGCCCTCCAGCCAGCGTCGGGCCAGCCTTCCGGCATCCGAGGGGGTGCGGGCGTAGACCGGGGAGTGGATTTTTACCCCCGCCGGGATGCCCAACACGGTCAGTCCGGTGCCCACCGCGGTATAGATGTCCCGGGCGGTACCGTCCCCGCCCGCAAAGAGGAGCAGGTCTATCCCGATCTCAGCCATCTGCCGCGCAAGATGCAGCGTATCCGCGCTGGTGGTGTCCTCTGCGGACTCCACCCCCGGAAGAAGGACACAGGAAAATCCCATCTCCTGCGCAAGTGCACCGCCCATCCCGCAGGGGCAGGTATAGACGGTGATCTGATCCCGCAGGCCAAGCAGCGCGGTGAGCGCGATGCGGGCGCGTTGGTTCGCCATCGGTACCGCGCCGCGCCGACGGGCTTCCGCCACCATCTGATCGGTTCCCTTCAGTCCCACGGCGCCGCCCATCCCGGCAATCGGATTGATCATCAGGCCCAGTTTTTTCGGTTCCATGTCTGCCTCCAAGTATAAGAATCAGATGATAAGCCCTTTCGGGAACACATTTTTAGGGAGGAAATTGGCTTTGACTTCCAGTTTAAACCAAAAGGGGGCTTTCCGTCAGTGAAAAAGCCCCCTGCAAAAGAGATAAAGCAGATTCTGAAAGCCCATTCTGTGATCTGGGATTTCAGGACAGTCTTTGAAACAGCTTTTCCTGCAAGCCGCCCCGCTCAAGCAGCCGGACAAGAAGCACGCCGAGTACAGCACACGGAATAACCTGCCCTGCCGCGACACTGACCGCGTTGATCAGAAAAATCCCCAGACGGAACCCGTCCGAATAGAAGAAGGTCAGTTCCAGGCCGATCACCAGCCCGTTGACCAAGATTGGCGGCAGGGAGGAGGCGATCGGAAGCCCCTTGACCCGCACCCCGCGGAGCTGGTAGGACATCACAGCGGCGATCAGGGTTGCGAGGGTGCCGAATACGACATCGGGCAGCAGAGTGGTCCCCATCGCAACGCCGGCCAGATTGGTGAGCAGACAGCCGAGTGTTACCCCCGGGATCGCCACCGGCGAGAGCACCGCGAGAAGTCCCAGCGCTTCGGAAAAGCGGATCTGCACAACGCCATAACTAAGCATCGGCAGGGAGAGGCTGACCGCAGCATAGAAAGCAGCGATCATCGCGCAGACAGCAAGTTTGTGCACATTGGTCTGTTTCATATTCAGTTTTCTCCTTTTGTAGGTATTGCAAAGCATACCCTAGTTTGATTTAAGGTCAGGAATTTTCGACTGACCGCCGCAGTTTGCGGCAACCATTATTTTAGAACAAATCCGCGAAAAATGCAAGTATGGATTGTCCTTTCTGCAAAAGTGTTGTATAATACCGGAAAGAACGGGAATCCTTCCGGCAGCGGTCGGACCCGCGGACAGTTTGGAGGAAAGTTTCATGGCATATTTACAGGGCTGTTACCCGCTGGTTGGGAAGGAGCAGCTTGCCGCAGGCGTTTACAGCTATACAGTCAGCTGCCCGGAGATCGCTTCGCAGGCAAAGCCCGGGCAGTTTGTGCATATCCGGGTGGACGGGTTTTCCCTGCGCCGCCCGATCTCAATCTGCGGAATTGATGCGGAAAATGGCCTGTTGAGGATGGTATTTGAGGTGCGCGGCAGGGGAACCGAGGCGCTTTCACTGGTCGAGCAGGGGCAGAAGATCGACCTGCTCGGGCCGCTTGGCAATGGGTTTACCCCGCCGTCTGGCCAGCCGGTCATACTGGTCGGCGGCGGGATCGGCGTGCCGCCCCTGCTTGAACTGGCGGCGCGGGCGGGCAGCCGCGCAACCGCAATCCTCGGGTTCCGCACCGCCTCGGCCGTGATTCTGGCGGATGCATTCCGCGCGCATGGCTGCGACCTGCGGATCGCCACCGACGACGGTTCGGAAGGTTACCACGGTTTCGTGACAGGACTGCTGGAAGAACGCCTCGCCCAAGGGGTTCCTGGTATGGTCTGCGCCTGTGGGCCGATGGCGATGCTCAAAGGGGTGGTCGGGATCGCGGAGGCGTACGGCATCCCCACCCAGGTCTCGCTCGAGGAGCGGATGGGCTGCGGGGTGGGCGCGTGCCTCGTCTGCGCCTGCAAAACCGTCCGGGATGGACGGGAGGTCTTTGCCCATGTCTGTAAGGATGGGCCGGTATTCGACGGAAAAGAGGTGGTGTTTGAATGAGCTGCCTAAAGGTCAACCTTGCCGGGGTTACACTGAAAAACCCGGTCATCACTGCTTCGGGCTGCTGCGGCTACGGACGGGAATACGACAAACTTTATCCGATCGAGCGGCTGGGGGGCATCTCGGTCAAAGGCACCACCCTACAGGAACGGCAGGGCAACCCGCCCTGCCGGATCGCGGAAACCCCGTCCGGGATGCTCAATTCGGTCGGGCTGCAAAACCCGGGAGTGGAGGCGTTCCTGCAAAATGAGCTGCCCCATCTGAAGAGCCGGGATGTTGTGGTCATTGCGAATGTTGCGGGGAGTACGGTGGAGGAATACTGCGCAATCGCGGAACGGCTGGACAGCAGCGGGATCGACCTGCTTGAGGTCAACATCTCCTGCCCAAATGTCAAGGAGGGCGGTGCGGCATTCGGGACCTCCTGCACCTCCGCGGCGGAGGTGGTCGCCCAGATGCGCCGCCGCACCTCCAAGCCGATGATGGTTAAGCTCTCCCCGAATGTGACCGATATTGTGTCGATCGCCCGCGCGGTTGAGGATGCAGGCGCGGATGCGGTCTCGCTCATCAACACCCTGCTCGGAATGCGCATCGATCTGAAAACCCGGCGTCCGGTGCTGCACAACAATGTCGGCGGGCTGTCCGGCCCGGCGGTGTTCCCGGTCGCGGTGCGGATGGTCTGGCAGGTCGCCAGCGCGGTGAAAATCCCGGTGGTCGGGATGGGCGGGATCTCCTGCTGGCAGGATGCCATTGAAATGATGCTGGCGGGTGCGCGCGCGGTCCAGATCGGCGCGGCGCTCTTCACCGATCCTTATACACCGGTCAGGGTGATCGAAGGCATGGACGCCTGGCTGGAGGAAAACGGGGTTTCGGATGTCAATGAAATTGTAGGGGCGGTCCGTCCTTGGTGACGGCTCCAGCGCCTTGAACAGGGGGTTCTTATGAAGATTCTGGCAGTTGATTTTGGAGATGCGCGCACCGGGCTTGCCTGCTGTGACCGCACCGAGTTCCTTGCCTCCCCGATCGGGGTCATTCAGGAACGGAAATTTGAAAATGTGGTGCAGCAGGTCGCGTATGCGGCGGTCGAATATGAGGCCGGGGAAATCGTGGTTGGGCATCCGCTCAATATGAATGGTTCGGCAGGCCCGCGCGCCAAACTCTGTGAAGCATTCGCGGAGGCGCTTTCCGAGAAGGTATCGGTTCCGGTGCGGCTGTGGGACGAGCGCGGCACGACCGTTTCGGCGATCGGCTACCTCAACGAGACCGATACCCGCGGAAAAAAGCGCAAAGAGGTAGTCGATGCGGTGGCGGCGACCATCATACTCGAAAGCTATCTCAACTACCGCAGAAACCACCCGGAAACCGCCGGCGGTGGCGCTGCCCCTTGACCCCGCCATCCTTGAAAAGGTGGACGAAACTTTTGGTTTCAGGTTTGTGGAAACAGGTTTTTTATTGTAAAACGGCCCGCGCTGTGGTATGATATGCCAAGAGGAACACAGGGGCTTGGAAGTCTTTGGCGTACGCACCTCTGGTCAGCCCTTATGAACTGGTTTTATCAGCGGTTACATAGAAAAAGAAGCAATGACGGGATCACCGCCATCGCTCCTAATTCCATAATCGTGATAACCATACACAAAGACTAGCACCACCAAGTCCCTGTGTCCGCTTCTATTGTAGCAAATCGGTTGAAAACTGTCAAGATAAAGGAGTCCTGTATGATGGATTACAACGCATTGGCGGAACTGCTGTTTCCGCAGATCCAGACCACGCCCGCCGAGATTGAGGCGAAATACCCGCCGCGCAATCTGCCCGAGGGGGCGAAGGTCACCCGTATGGCGCCCAGTCCGACCGGCTTTATGCATCTGGGCAATCTGTTCAGCGCAATCGTGGACGAGCGTCTGGCCCACCAGAGCGGCGGCGTACTCTGCCTGCGGATCGAGGACACCGACCTGAAACGCTCGGTCGAGGGCGGCGTCCAGACGATCGTGCGGGTGTTCCACGAGTACGAGCTGGGGTTCGACGAGGGCGCGACCGCAGACGGGGAAACCGGTGCTTACGGCCCCTACTACCAGCGGCAGCGCGCGGAGATTTACCAGACGTTCGCCAAGTGGCTGGTACAGCAGGGCAAAGCCTATCCCTGTTTCTGCTCGGAGGAGGAGCTGAATGCGATCCGCGAGAAGCAGACCGCCCTCAAAGAGAATATCGGTTACTATGGGAAATATGCGGTCTATCGGGACGCCTCGTTCGAGCAGATCAAGGAGAAGATCGACGCGGGCGAGCGGTTTGTCCTGCGGTTCCGCAGCGAGGGGAACCCCGAAAACCGGAGGAAGGTCAACGACCTCGTCAAAGGGACAGTCGAGTTTCCCGAAAACGAACAGGACCTGGTGCTGCTGAAATCGGACGGCATCCCGACCTACCATTTTGCGCACGTGGTGGACGACCATCTGATGCAGACGACGCACGTGGTGCGCGGCGAGGAGTGGCTGGCCACACTGCCGTTCCATGTGCAGCTGTTCCAGGCGATGGGCTGGAAGCTGCCGAAATATGTGCACACCTCCCAGCTGATGAAGATGGATGGCGGGTCCAAGCGCAAGCTGTCCAAGCGGAAAGACCCGGAACTGGCGCTCGATTTCTACAAGCAGACCGGGTACTGCGTGCCGGCGGTGAAAGAATATATCATGACGCTGCTCAACTCCAACTTCGAGGACTGGCGTCTCGCGAACCCGACCGCTGACCTCAACGAGTTCAAGTTTACCACCCAGAAGATGAGCGCGTCCGGCTCGCTGTTTGATATCGACAAGCTGAATGACGTTTCCAAGAATGTGATCTCGCGGATGAGCGTGGAACAGGTTTACAGCCATCTGACCGGCTGGGCAGAGCAGTTCGACCCGGATTTCCACAAGCTGCTGACCCGCGATCCGGCATATACCAGGTCGATCCTGGCGATCGGGCGGGGCGGCAAAAAGCCGCGTAAGGACCTGGCCACCTGGTCGGATGCGAAGCCGTATATGGACTTTTTCTTTGACGAACTGTTCCAGCCGGATGACTGCTATCCGGAGCATGTGACCGAGGAGGACCGGAGGACCATCCTGACGCGGTACCTCGATCTGTACGACCCGGCGGACGACAATACACAGTGGTTTGAGCGGATCAAGGCGCTGGCTGACGAGGTCGGCTATGCCTCCAACATGAAGGACTATAAAAAGAACCCGGAAGCATTCCGCGGAAATGTGGGGGATGTGAGCATGGTGATCCGGGTTGCGGTCACCGGGCGTCAGAATTCGCCGGATATGTATGAGGTGATGGGGATCCTCGGCAAAGAGAAGGTTGCCGAGCGTCTGAAAAAGGCCCTCGCTTAGCGGGGGCGCTGCCCCTGGCCCCGCTGCCTTTTGAAGAAGGCGGGCGAAAACTTTTGTTTTTAGGAGTGTAACAGTATGGCTGAATATAACGCGAATTTTATCACCGAGATTATTGATCAGGACATTGCCAACGGGTTCGCCGACCGTATCCATACCCGGTTTCCGCCCGAACCCAACGGCTATCTCCATATCGGGAGTGCGAAGGCGATCTTCATCAACTATTCCACCGCGAAAAAATACGGCGGGCTTTTCAACCTCCGCTACGATGACACCAACCCGGTGAAAGAGGACACCGAGTATGTCGAGTCGATCGAGGAGGACCTGCGCTGGCTCGGTGCCATCCCGGATGGCGGCATCTTCTATGGCTCCGATTATTTCGACCAGTGCTATGAATATGCCATCAAGCTGATTCAGGATGGGAAAGCCTATGTTTGCGATCTCACCGCGGATGAGATGCGCGAGTATCGCGGCACCCTTACCCAGCCCGGCAAAGAATCCCCCTACCGCAACCGCTCGATTGAGGAGAATCTCGACCTGTTTCAGCGGATGAAAAACGGAGAGTTCCCCGACGGCAGCAAGACCCTCCGCGCCAAGATCGACATGGCTTCCCCAAACATCAATATGCGCGACCCCGCCATCTACCGGATTGTCCGCGCACACCATCACCGCCAGGGAGACAAATGGTGTATCTACCCATTGTATGATTACGCCCATCCAATACAGGATGCAATCGAGGGGATCACCCATTCCCTCTGTTCGATCGAGTTTGAGAACCACCGCCCGCTCTACGACTGGGTGGTCAACAACATCGACTTCGAGAAGAAGCCCAAACAGCGCGAGTTCGCCCGCCTGAACATCACCAATACAGTTATGTCCAAGCGGTATCTGCGCGAGTTGGTCGAGACCGGCCGTGTCGATGGCTGGGATGATCCCCGTATGCCGACCCTCTGCGGCCTGCGCCGCCGCGGATATACCCCTTCCTCGATTCTTGAGTTTGTCAGCCGCGCGGGCGTCGCCAAGGCAAACAGCCTGGTGGATATCAAGCTGCTGGAATACTGCATCCGTGAGGAGCTGAACGCCAGCGCCCCCCGCCGTATGGCAGTCACAGAGCCGCTCAAGGTCACCATCATCAACTATCCGGCGGATGAAACCGAGTATTTCGAGGTCTCCAACAACCCGGTCGATCCTGAAGCGGGTACCCGCCAGGTCGCATTCACCCGCGAGCTGTTCATCGAGAAATCCGATTTTGCCGAGGTTCCGCCGCCCAAGTTCCAGCGGCTCAAACCGGGCGGGGAGGTCCGTTTGATGGGCGCTTACCTGGTGAAATGCGAAGAGGTCGTGAAAGATGCAGAAGGCAATGTCGTCGAACTGCGCTGCACTGCCGACCTTGAAACCCGCAACGGGAGCCCCGCAGATGGACGCAAGGTGCGTGGAACCATCCACTGGGTCAGTGCGGCACACGCCGTAGACGCGGACATCATGCTGTACGAGAACCTGTTCTCGCTCGTCGATGTCAACGCGGTGCCCGAGGGGACCAACTACCTCGACTATCTGAATCCGAACTCCCTCACCGCGCTCAAACACTGCAAGCTCGAAGCCTCCCTCGCCGATGCTAAAACCGGCGACCGGTTCCAGTTTGTCCGGATGGGCTATTTCTGCAAGGACAGCCGGCATGAAAATACCTTTAACCGGGTTGTCACGCTCAAGGATAGCTTTAAATTGCCTGGTTGATGAAAAGTTTTGCCTGTCTTTGCCTTAGTAATCGGGTAAATTGGCTCTGACCGCCGGTCAGAGCCAACAGGGCTTTTGACAGCTGTATAGAAAAACAAGGACGTCCTTGTTTTATGTTTCTGTTTACAGAAACATAAAACAAGGACGTCCTTGTTTTATGTTTCTGTTTACAGAAACATAAAAAGCTTGAAAGGGGAGCAACATGAGAACAGAGCTGTTCCAGAAGATCATCTGCTACTGCATCAGCGCCATTTTATGTATATTTTATGCCGGTGTATTATGTTTGAGTGTATGTGCGGATACAGAAAAAGAATATAGGATGTATTATATAGATAAAACGCTGCAGCGGTGGGTTGGTGTAGGAGGGCTTCGCTATACACTGGGAGAACCTGTAGATTTTTTTTCGGAATCGGAGAATCCAACCCAAAGGTATGGGGTTGGCTGGAGCGGGGCTGAAAAAGATGCGACATGGACAACCGGAACCACCGCAGCTTTATATTTTTCCGGGATACCCAATACAGAGGATTTGGTTTTCGAGGTGGAGGTTCTGGCTCTGAGGCCGGAGGCGTACGCGAGGGTGATCGCGAATGAGACATCCATTGGGGAGATCAACGGGATTGGAATTCATCATTTTTTGATCAAAAAGGGATTGATTCCGGATTCCGGAGATTTAACGATAGAGCTTGATATACGCAATCCGTCTCCGACAGAAAAGGATTCAAGAAATATGGGATTGAAAGTCAGACAGATACATCTGGACAAAAGGGGGCAGGAAGGGAACGAATGAAGTTTGAAGCGAAAGAAAGGGATACATACCGCCTGTGCATGACAATCGGGGTTATGCTGGTCATATCCCGGGTTATAATGTGGCTGGTTTATCTGTTATGGAGCCATATGTCAGGAGATCAGGGTAGCTTTGCACATGCTTTTTTCAGGTGGGATGCAGGATGGTACAAATCCATTATAGAGTCAGGCTATTCTGACTTTAACGGAATCAAGCTGGAAGGGCAAAATGGAGCGGCAAACTGGGCGTTTTTCCCATTGATGCCGGCGTATATGGTGTTTCTGAGAAAGGTGCTACCGTCCATGGGGCTTGAGATACTGGGCTTTTTGGCCAATACAGCAATATTCGGAATCGCTCTTTTTGCAGGAAGCAGATATATCCTGCTGACAAGGCCGCAAAATGGAGGGAAAGCTGCTTTCTGTTGGCTGTTTATCATGTGTTTTGGTCCGTATAGCTTTTACTACTCCTCTTTGTATACAGAGTCAATCTATCTTTTATGTTTATGCCTGTGTTTTTATTTTCTGGAACAGGAACAGTATATCAAGCTGGGGGTCTGCGGCATCTTTTTGAGCGCTTCACGTAATACAGGGGTGCTGTTTGTTTTTGCGATATTGACCCATTCGCTGCATCGTTTTTTCAAGGACAGAATGGGAGAACTGAACCCCAAGCTGCTCTGGGAATATGTCAAAAAAACCCTCAATGACCATAAGTTGATTTTGGGGACCTGCATGTGCCCGCTGGGATTATTCCTCTATATGCTCCATCTGTATTTTCTTGTGGGGGATCCGATGGCATTTGCGCATGTGCAGCGGGCTTGGGGAA
Organism: Anaerotruncus sp. 1XD42-93; assembly: GCF_009917605.1. Classification (NCBI taxonomy): domain Bacteria; kingdom Bacillati; phylum Bacillota; class Clostridia; order Eubacteriales; family Oscillospiraceae; genus Anaerotruncus; species Anaerotruncus sp. 1XD42-93. Next base: position 107,631 of record NZ_QZEG01000005.1, read on the forward strand.
AGGAGATTACAAATCCCGCTGAGATCGTCCTCCGCACGCTGGGCGCCGCCTCCAGAGGGGCGGTCAATCAGGAGGCTTATTTCCTGCTTTTCATCGTCATTGGCGCCTGCCTGTTGGGCTGGCTGTTCGTCCAAAAGCATTATACGGAGTTTGTCCTGGGGTGCATCTTTCTGGTGGTCCCGCTTTCAACAGGGATTGCATCAATCCCCAGATATATGGTCGGAGGTTTTGTCTTTTATCTGGCGCTGGCGGATGGCTTGAGCGGGCAGAAAAGATATTTTAAAGGTTGCCTTCTGGCAGTGCTGGGTGTGATTGAGCTATGGCTGACCTATGGATGGTTTTCGACATGGGGGTTCCTGACATAAAGCGTAAAGAAACGCCGCACAGCATCCGCTGTGCAGCGTTTCTTCTCAGAATGTCAATTTATTCCTCCGGAACAGGTCCATAGAGGTTTTCCTCGGGATCGCCCGCGCGGACGAACCAGATAATCAGCGGGATTACGCCAATACAGGTCAGGCTGAGGAACGCCCATCCACCGGGTTTGCCGATATCATGCAGGCGGCGGAACATCAGCGCCCACCACGGGACCAGCACCGCGAGGGAATAGGCACTGCTGAGAATCCCAAAGATCCCTGAAATCTGTGTCAGAAACCCGAACAGGAGCCCGACGATCATATTGACGACGAAAGCCATCCAGAACCCGCGGACACCGGTACGCCCATCAAACTTCGCAAAGTTTTTCCAAATGTTGATGTACGGCTGCAAAAACTCCATAAAACACCCTCCTTAAAATGAAGCAAAACAACAGAAATGCTTTGCTTATGTGCATATTATAGCATATGCGTCCAGAAAAGAAAGATGTTTTTTTATCTTTTTTTGCTTTATCCATCACTTTTTGTGACATTAAAGAAAAAGCGAGGTGTTTTTTCGTCAGATTTCTTAAAAATACACAAACAAAAGAGGGGTATTTCTGTTGTTTTCCATCGGTTTTCTCTAAAGATTTCCAAGATTAAGTTCGTCCAGCGTCAGCTCATATGCAGGGAGGCAGTTTTCCAGGAAGAAATCGACCGCTGGCAGGTTCATCTGATGCAGCGCCTCAAGCTGTGCCTGTTTCGCATTCTGAAAATCGTTGTTGCCCATCCGGATTTCTTCGATGCATTTGACGAGTGCGGAGAGCTTGTCCGCCGCCTTGACGACCGCCAGAACCTGCGGGTCCTGCTCGAAAAAATGTGGGTGGTAAGCCTGCTGTAAGTCGGGCGGCAGGGTTGACAACAGCCGCCCCGCAGCGGCCTGCTCGATCTCCTTGTAGCTTTCCTTGATCTGAGGGCTGTAGTATTTGACCGGGGTGGGCATATCCCCGGTTAAAATCTCGCTGCAATCGTGATAGAGCGCACAGAATACAGCCCGTGACGGGTCGACATCCGAGAGCAGTGCAAGCGCATGGGCAATATAAGCGGTATCAAGCGAGTGCTCGCTGAGGTTTTCCTCGCGTGCGTTTCGCATCAGGCCCCACCGCCGGATATATTTCATCCGGGAAAGCATTGCAAAAAAGCTGAACCGTTTCATCGTTTTCCTCCTTTTCCCGATAGGGAATGCGCATTCTGCACAAAAAAATAAAAAAATTTCCGAAGTGTTGCCGCATGGTGTAATAAATTATACCAGAATTTTCACCTAATGAAAAGATGGACTGTTAAATGATGCGGATTGTGGTATACTTTAACCATATGTATCACAATCGAAGAACCTCAAAAGCATCAGGTTCCCTGTTATTTGAAGCACTTTGACTCTATCAACTTCGGAGGTTTATTATGTACGCTCAACCGGCTGCAAAGGACAGAAGCTGCCTCAAGGCATTTTGGATCGCACTGGCGACCGCTGCCGCTATCTTTATTCCCATTATGATCTGGGATAAGGGGTATTTCTTTTTTTACGGGGATTTCAATGTCCAGCAGATCCCCTTTTACAAGCTCGCACACGAGGCGGTCCGGTCGGGCAGCCTCTTCTGGAACTGGTATACCGATCTTGGCGCAAACTTTATCGGGTCCTACAGTTTCTATCTGATCGGCAGCCCGTTCTTCTGGCTGACCCTCCCGTTCCCGAATGAATTTGTGCCGCACCTGATGGCGCCGCTCCTGATCCTCAAGCACGCCTGTGCCGCCGCATCTGGGTGCCTCTACCTCAAACGGTTCGTCAAAAACAGCGAGTCCGCTGTGATCGGTGCGCTGCTCTATGCCTTTTCGGGGTATGCGGTCTATAACATCTTCTTCAACCACTTCCACGAGGCGATCATCTTTTTCCCGCTTCTGCTGGCCGGCCTGGAAGAACTGGTGTCCAACGACCGCAGGGGCGTTTTTGCGCTGGCGGTCGCGGTCAACGCGTTTGTCAATTATTGGTTCTTTATCGGGGAAGTGGTCTTTGTCCTGCTCTATTTTGCGGTCCGTTCGACCTGCCCCGGCTGGCGGATGTCTCTGAAAAAGTTCCTCTGGACCGGCTTCGAGGCGGTGCTTGGGATGCTGCTTGCGATGTGCCTGTTCCTGCCGTCGGTGCTGGCGATTCTGGGCAACCCCCGCACCGGTGCGGGTGAGCTGCTCAACGGCTGGAACCTCTGGCTCTACTGGCACAACCAGCTCTACCCCGCGATCGTGAGCAGCGCTTTTTTCCCGCCCGACCTGCCGAGCCGCCCGAACCTTTTCCCCGACCGCGGGGCAAAATGGGCGTCCCTTTCGGCGTGGCTGCCGTTCTTCAGCATGACTGGTGTAATCGCCTATCTCAAATCCAAGCGGGACTGGCTCTGCCGGATCCTGTTGGTTTCGTTCCTCTTCGCGCTGGTGCCGGTGCTCAACAGCGCGTTCATCCTGTTCAACAACTCGTACTACGCGCGGTGGTATTACATGCCGCTTTTGCTGATGTCGGCTGTGACCGCCCGCGCCTTTGAGGACCGGTCGGTTGACCTGCGGTTCGGGTTCAATGTCACGGTGCTCTATACCGCGCTGGTCACCGCGATTCTTGGCCTGACGCCTACCATCCAGTCGGATGAGACGGTCAAGTTCAGCCTTCCCAAATACCCGGAGCGGTTCGCCGCGACTGCCGCAATCGCCCTGCTCGGGCTGGTGGGGCTTTATCTGGTGTTGCGCCGGTATCGGGCCGACTTTGTCCGGCGCAGCCGGATGCTGGTCCGGGTGCTCTGTCTGGTGATTGTGGTCTATTCGGTCACCTTTATCGGGATGGGCAAATGCCATTCGGATGACACCAACTTCATACGGGATACCGCGCTCGACGGGCGTTACCAGCTCGACCTGCCGGACGATGGGTTTGCCCGGGCGGATATCTACGACGGGATGGATAATCTTGGCATGTACTGGCATCTGCCCAACATTCAGGCGTTCCACTCGATCATCCCGGTTTCGACGATGGATTTTTATCCGACTGTCGGGGTCAAGCGGGATGTTTCCTCCAAGCCGGAGGTGAAGTTCTACGAGCTGCGGCCGCTCCTGTCCGTCCGATGGCTGTTTGTCGCGGAGGACGAGGAGCAGCAGGACCTGATGCCCGGATGGGAACTTTATGACACCCAGCTTGGATACAACATCTACGAAAACGAGAATTTCCTGCCGATGGGCTTCACCTATGACCATTATATCACCCGGTCCGAGCTGGAGGCACTCAACGAGGACGACCGCGCTGCGGTCCTGCTGCGGGCGCTCGTGCTGGAGGAGGACGCGGCGGAGGCCAACGCGGACCTGCTGACCCATATGGAGGAGGACGATTACAAGTATCTTTCCAAGTCCGACTTTTTCGACGATTGCGAGGATCGCCGCGATACAGCGGGGTACTCGTTCGAGATCGATAACCGCGGCTTTACCTCCCGGATCGAGCTGCCGCGGGAGAACCTGGTCTTTTTCTCGGTACCATACGATAAAGGCTGGTCGGCTACCGTCAACGGTCAGCCCGCCGAGGTGGTAAAAGCCTCGATCGGCTTTATGGCGGTGCGTGCCCCTGCGGGCGACAATACCATCCGGTTCACCTACACCACCCCCGGCCTGTTCCCGGGGCTGGCAGTCAGCGCGGCAGGATTGGTTCTGCTCGCGGCCTATCTGCTGGCCTGGCGCAGGTTTGGCGGACAGCCGGAGCCGCCGGAACCTTCCGGCTGGGACCCCGAGCCAGGTCTGGGCTGGGCCGGTTGGGACGACCCGCAGCCGGAGGATATTCCGGACGTTTCGGACGATCTTGATGGTCCGAGCCTGTCCGACCTTTGGGACCTGCCCGCTCCGTATGATCCGCCTGACGAGGAAGGCCCCGCAACAGCACAGGAGGATTTGCATGAATTGTGACATTTTATATCTGGTGGTTCCCTGCTACAACGAGCAGCAGGTCCTGCCCGAAACCGCCCGCCGGCTGGAAGCCAAGCTCGGCGGGATGATCGAGGCAGGAACGGTCTCCCCAAAAAGCCGGGTTCTGTTCGTCGATGACGGCAGCCGGGACACAACCTGGGAGCTGATCTCCCATCTGCACGAAAAAAATCCGCTTTTTTCCGGGCTGAAGCTTTCGCATAACCAGGGGCACCAGAACGCGCTGATTGCCGGTCTGATGCAGGCCAGAGAGCTGTGTGATATGGCAATTTCGCTCGACGCGGACCTACAGGATGATGTGGAAGTGATTGACAGGTTTGTGACAGAATACTATAATGGATGTGACGTGGTTTATGGGGTGCGCTCCTCGCGCGCCAAAGATACGGTATTCAAGCGTACAACAGCGGTCGGTTACTATAAATTTCTGAAGTTTATGGGGGTTGAGATCGTCGAGAACCATGCCGATTACCGGCTGATGAGCCGCCGCGCGCTGGAGGCGCTCGCCCAATACGATGAGGTCAACCTGTTCCTGCGTGGGATCGTCCCGCTGATCGGATTCAAAACCACGGTTGTCCTCTATGAGCGCAGCGAGCGGTTCGCTGGTGAGAGTAAATATCCGCTCAAAAAGATGCTCGCCTTCGCGATTGATGGAATCACTTCGTTTTCGGTCAAGCCGATCCGGCTGATTACCTGGGTCGGGGTGCTGATCTTTGGCATCAGCGGGATTGCGCTGCTCTGGCTGCTGCTGCTCCGGCTGTTTGGATATACCGTCACCGGATGGACCACCCTGATGGGTTCGATCTGGGCGCTTGGAGGCATCCAGCTCCTTTCGTTGGGCGTGATCGGAGAATATATTGGGAAAATTTACAAGGAAACCAAACACCGTCCCCGGTTCATCGTGGACCAGTTCCTCAACCGGCGGGAGTAACCACCGCTTGAATGGGAAAAGCTGAACGGTTTTACAGCTTTCTATCAGCTTTTGATTGCAGGGCGGGACGGAAACAGAGGAGGAAACCATGAAGGTGCAGATAGAGGAAGAGACCATGAAGATGCCGAAGGACAAGCGGTCGATCCTGGTGTCATGGCCTAAGCGGATCTACACATGGGACGAGCTTCCGGCTCCGTTCTGCCCCGCCTTGCAGACATGGCGGAATCTGGGGATGCCGATGGAGAATGTAGCCTACATTCCCCGCCTTTTCCATGAGGAAGGGGAGCCGGAATATTTGTCGGCATGGTGGGGGGCGCAGGCGCTGCTCCAAATCTTCCAGGAGGGGAAAACCAGGGCCGTACTTCTGGAGCCGGGCCGGGTCCGCCGGTGCTGCTACCACGAAAAGCAGCCGCACGCGCTGGTAGAGATCGAGGTGGACGGGTTTGGAACGGTCTCCTTCCCCTACAACAAAACCCGGAAGCAGCTGCGGTCGATTCTCGACATTGTGCTGGGAAACTCGCCGGACGCGGTTTTTCCGACCGGGCATCCGCAAACTCCGGAGCTGCAAAAGCTGCAGGACGACAGCTATTCGATGTATAATCTTTCCAGGCTGTGTTACCGGTTTGGGCGCCGTCTGCTGGATTTTCTCTGGCTGCGCGGCAGGGACCGCAACCTGTTCCGCAGGGTGGACCCGGAATATTGGGTTGGTGCGACCGAACGCGGCTTGACCGCGATCTCCTGTGACCGTAATGGTTCCCGGACGGTTTGGATTGCGTGGTCTAATCTCTCCAGTATTTCACTGGAAGGGGAGGGCCGCGGCCGGTGCGTTCGGATTGTGCCGGCAGCGGGCGCGGCGGTGGAGCTTCCGGTTCTGTCCGGACAGATGCAGGCCGCGGAGGCATTTTTGAAGCGGATCGACGCCCTGGAAGTGCGCAAGCCGCCCACCTAACGAGGAAAACGGAAAAGTTTTGTCCACCTTTGTGCCGGTTGGCCTGCGCATACTGCTGTGCGCGGTGAGACACGTTATCCCGAGAAGCACTTTTTTGGGGGTGGACTGCCGCTTGAAGAGCGGCAAGGGGGGCTTTTTGCAGATGAAAAGCCCCTTTCCCGTATCTATGCTCCGGTCCCTTTTGAAGAAAGCGCCGGATGTTGCCAAGACAGGAGGTCGGCGGATGAGGATGCAGATGGACAAGCGGCCAACGCTGGCTTCCTGGCCCAAGCGGGTCTACGCATGGGAGGAGCTGCCGGAGCCGTTCCATCCCGCGCTGCGGGAATGGAAGGAAAGTGGGATGCCGCCCGGCAATGTGACCTACATCCCCCAGGTTTCCCAGAAAAGCCGGGAGCCGGAGTATGCGGCGGCATGGTGGGGGAAGCAGGTGCTGATTCAGACCGCCCAGAGGGATCAGGTCGACACCATATCCCTGGATGCGGACCGCGTGCACCTGTGCAGCTATCAGGTGCAGCTTTTGCGCTGTTTGGTTGAACTCGACATCGAGGGAGGAAAGCGGGCAGTTTTCTCTTACAACAAGGTGAAGGAGGAGCAGCTCCGGCCGGTTTTGAATCTCGCCTTGGGGAATCCGGCGGATTTTGTGTTCCCAACTGAGCACCCACAGACCATGGAACTGCAAAAACTGCTGAAAGACAGCTATGCAATGTACAACCTTTCCAAGCTGTGTTACCGGTTCGGGACACGGCTGCTCGATTTTCTTTGGCTGCGCGGCAAAGACCGCAATCTGTTCCGAAAGGTGGACCCGGAATACTGGATCGGCGCGACCGAGAGAGGGCTGACGGCGATTTCCTACGACAGATATGGAACCCGCACAGTTTGGCTCCGCTGGAAAAACCTGACCCGCCTTTCAATGGAGGGAAGCGGCCGCAGCCGGTACATCCGGATCACATCGGTGCAGGGGATGGCGGTGGAATTCCCGGTTCTGGAAGAACAGGCGGGGACAGGTGCGCTGTTTTTGGAGCGGGTGGAGCGCCTGCGGATGCAGGAGCTTTCTGTTTAACCGGTTTTGAGCGTGTAGAATCGGTCGGACGGAGGACTTTTCTAAAAAGCCTCATCCCCAGGAGACCAAACGGATTCTTAAGCCGGAGCAAAAGTGATCAACAGGCTTCGAACGCTTTTGGGCGGTCCCTAAAATTGAGAGCTTGTATTCATAATCAGGGAATGCCGGATAAGCGAGGAGTTTTGCTGCCCTGCAAGGCGAAAAAACGCAGTGGGCCGGCAAATGGCCCGTTCAGACAGTTTTGAATGGTTGTGAATACGGGTTCTTATGTCAATAGAAGAAGGAGGGCTTTTCATGGCAGAATATCGGCTTTCTTACAAAGGCGTATCCGCGGTGGTTGAATCGGCGGGGGCGGAGCTGATCTCGTTCATCCCCCAAAACGGCAGGGAGTATATCTGGCAGGCAGACCCGGCGGTCTGGCCCAACCATACCCCGATGCTTTTCCCGGTTTGCAGCGCCACCCTCAACAACACGCTCAAGATCGACGGTGTTCCTTACCCGCTGGGCAAGCATGGGTTCACCCGCAAGGTACCGTTTGAGCTGGGCAGGCATGGTGCGGATTTTGTCGAGCTGGTTTACGCGTCCAATCCGGAAACGCTCCGGCAGTATCCGTTCGAGTTCCTGCTCCACGTAACCCACGCGATCGCTGAGGACGGTTTTTCCACCACCTTTCTGGTCGAAAACAAATCGGAAAAGCGGATGCCGCTCTGTATTGGCGGGCATCCCGGTTTTACCTGCCCGCTCTATGAAGGAGAAGCGTTCGAGGATTACCAGCTTGTGTTTGAAAAGCCCGAGAGCGGACGCAACCTGACCCTGTCGGATGGCACCTGCATCGACGGTGAGGAGCAGATCCCTCTGCAAGGCGGGACCATCCTGCCGCTCGACCACGCCCTCTTCGACCAGCGGGATGCGCTTGTTTTTGAAAAGCTGAATTCCAACGTGGTCAAGCTGGTCAACGCGAAAACCGGCAGGGGGTTTGCGTTTGATTTTCATAAATTTGACGTGCTGGCGGTCTGGACGATGCCAAATAAGAAAGGGAACTACCTCTGTCTGGAACCGTGGTGCGGCCTGCCTGCGGTCAAGGGGGAAACCGGCAACTTCGAGGATAAGCCGTATGTCAAATTCCTGAATCCGGGCGAGAGCTTTCAGGCCGGATACTTGATGACGGTAATAGAATAGGGGCTGCATACCGCTGACTGGAGGGACACAGATGAAACGATACCTCTGCATAGCGGGAAAGCTGCTGGTGCTGCTGTTCTCGCTGACCCTACTGACCTTTCTCAATTCCTGCTGCATTAATCTGTTTGGGGAGTGGCTTGCTTCGCCATCCGCGCCCAGATGGGGTGGATGGCTGATGTTTCCGGTCATCCTGCTCCCCAATCTCCTGATTGGCGTCCTGCTGGGGCTGGCTGCATATGAATTCCCATTTCTTCCTGTCAGGTTCCGGCAGCTCTCCGCCAAACAGTTTTTGTGGATTCTCGCCGGGCTTTTGGCTGGAGTCCTTCTCTCAGACATGAGCCCGTTGTGTGATCTCCAGTTTTGGATGGAGGAGATGTTGTCTGTTTTGTTGGGAGCCGCCTTCCCGCAGTGGGACTGCCGCTTCAGGGGATACAGTTTCTCCTCAATGGCAGCGCCGGATGGGGGAACGTTTCTCTATTGTGCGATCATTTTTGTTGGATATGTTTGCTTTAACCGGTTGATCTCGGGCAGGCGGTACGGGAATCGCTATGCCCGGTAAACGAAAACAGGCGCGCATCTTTGGATGCGCGCCTGTTTTGATGAAAGGCTCGTTTGAAAAATTGGAACGACCGCCCCAAAAGTTTTGTTTTTGAAGTGCAGGGGCTTTTTTATGGCGATGGGTCAACCGGCAGCTTCCGTTTCCCCGTCGCTTGAACGGCCGGTATTGGCGAGCAGATACCCGCCGCCACCGCCATCCAGACTATAATAGGTCAGCAGCAGACGTCCATTGTCCGCGCCGCCGATCACCTGTGGGGTGAGCCCGCGGACAGAAAACCCGGTATTGTTGAGCTGCATCGTGTTCATATCCATCTCGAACAGCTGCCAGCCCTGGCTCTCCCCGGCGGAGCCGAGCACCAGAAGTCCGTTTTTGGAGGGGGCGGTCACGATGCTGCGGATCTCGTAGGGCAGCTCAACCGTATGGGTCTCTTCGGTCGCGAGATCGAGCCAGAGGTGGGGCACGATGCTCTGTTCGCTGCTCAATCCGAATGCAAACGCCTTGTTCCCAACCAGTGTCATCTGCTCGCCGCCTGCGCTGTTGACCCAGCTGTACGCCTCGTCCATCTCCCGCCCTTTATTCTCGGCGAGATCGTAGATATAAAGCCCGCTCACCCATTCATATCCGGCTGTGTGGCAGTAGAGCTTGGTGTCGTTGTCAAAGAAAGCCGGCTTGGTGAAGGTCGCCTGGGACATCAGTTCCGGCTTCCCCTGCTCGTCGGCGGGTTCCGCTTCGGAGGAGGAATCTGCGTCCTCGTCAGCTTTCGGCGTGGGATGTTCGGCGAGCAGCCGCACCGAATCGGTGCCAAAGTCATAGAGGCACAGACCTTTGTCGTTGACAAATGCAGCCTTTTTGCGGTCGGATGAGAGGTCGAAGTCCGGGACCGCCCCATCACTGCCCTGCTTCATCTTTTCGGGGATCGGTACTTCCCGCGGGTCTTCAAAATTGATGTCCCGGGTTGCGATCCGCTGGTCGGTAATCAGCACGATCCGTTCGGTCTGCGGGATCGCTGAGAGGAAGGTTTCTCCGTCGCGCAGTTGGAACTCATACCGCTTTTCGGTCAGGTCATAGCTGTCCACCAGCCCGAGCACTACATAACCGGACATCCCGCTCGACCAGGAGAGCAGCAGCTTCCCGCCGATCTCCCCCCAGCAGTGCAGGGAACCCGCCCCGGATGCAGGCATTCCCAGCAGGGTATCCACGGTGATGTATTCCCCCTCGAATTCGACCTCTTTGGGCAGCTGGCCATAATTGACCTCGATCCGTTTAAAATAGTAGCCGCTGCCGTCCTCATGGGGGGCCATGTAAAAATAGTGGATCTGCCCGTCATCCCGGTCGACCCGCAGACGGATTACCCCATCCGCATCTGCGGGCGCAGCTTCCACCAGTTTGAACACATCGTTGTTGTTGAGCGACTCGTTGGCCGGGTTTTCACCGGAGCGGTCAGATCCAACCGGCAGATAGTACAGGATCGCGTTCCCATCCTCGGAGGTGAGTCTGGAAACATCCAGATCGTTTAACCGAACATTAAAATAACGTTTGGTATAATCGGCTAGCTTGTCCTTGGGCAGGATGCTGTCCCCGGCGGATTTCCCTGCTTCGGAGATCACCGCATCGCGGAACATCCGAATCCCGCAGTATTCTATGATCGACTGGCTGTCGTACTGTACAAGGGTGGGGTAACTCCCCTGGAAGGGGTAAACCGCGTCATAAATGTAGTCCCGCCACCAGTCGTAGAGGGACATTTCCGGCATTTCAGGGACAGAGGATGCGGACTCCTCCTCAGAAGAGGAGCGCTCCCATTCAAAGATGATCTCCTCTTCTTCGGAAGAGGGGGGCGCGGAGGGGCTGGAACCGGCACGCCGGGGCTGCATACACCCGGAGAAAGCCACCAGAAGCCCTGCCAGAAACAGGGCGGTAAGTTTTTGTCTCATCGGTTTGGAACCTCCTGAAGAATCTGATTCAAAAAAGGGCGTTTTCCGTCTCTCTGCTGCGCGGCAGCGGAATCGGGAGCAGGCCCCTCCCTTCCGGGCCGGATGCCGCTTTTCCCAAAATGAAAGTTTTACTCAATTTTTTTCAAAAAATTGCGGTTTCCAAAGGCAGCGCCTTTGGTCGCTCATCGCAATGAGCGAAATACTTTATCCTGTGAAGCGCATTTTTCGGGTGAATTGCCGCGCAGCGGCAAGAGGGGGCTTTTTGCAAGAGAAAAAGCCCCCTTGCGTAAAGAAATACGAAACAGCTTCGATTATAGTATAGTGGTTCTTGCGCAAAAACGCAACAGAGAAAAATTCCTGAAAATTGGGGCAGCAGGGTTGCGCAGGCAGGCAGGTTGTAGTAAACTGGGAGGAAAGAGTACGATACTTGGGAGGGAATTGATTGAAACATCTGATCGAGCCGGTCGACCTGACCCCGCAGGAGGTCGATGAGATTCTGGACCTTGCGGAAAAGATCATAGCCGATCCGCCCGCTTACTCTCAAAAATGCAGAGGGAAAAAGCTGGCAACTTTGTTTTATGAGCCGAGCACCCGCACCCGGTTGAGCTTTGAAGCAGCGATGCTTGAGCTTGGCGGGAGTGTGCTTGGCTTTTCTTCGGCGGACTCGTCCTCCGCGATGAAGGGGGAGAGCGTTGCCGATACGATCCGGACGGTGCAGTGTTACGCCGACATTGTGGCGATGCGCCATCCAAAGGAGGGGTCCGCAAAGGTGGCGTCGCTGCACGCGTCGATTCCAGTCATCAATGCGGGAGACGGTGGGCATCAGCACCCGACCCAGACCCTCACCGACCTGCTGACCATCCGTTCGCTGAAAGGCCGGCTGGGACAGTTTACAATCGGCCTGTGCGGGGACCTCACCTTCGGGCGGACGGTGCATTCGCTCATCCGCGCGCTGATGCGTTACGAGGGGATCACCTTCCTGCTCATCTCCCCGAAAGAGCTGAAAATCCCAGATTATATTCGTGCGGATATGCAGCGCAAGGGGCTGGCATTCCGGGAGGCCGAGCGGCTGGAAGAGGTAATCGGGGAGATGGACGTCCTCTATATGACCCGTGTCCAGCGGGAACGGTTTTTCAATGAGGAGGACTATGTCCGCCTGCGGGACAGCTATATTCTCGATGGAGAGAAGATGGAGCTGGCCAGACAGGACATGATCGTGCTGCACCCGCTGCCGCGCGTCAACGAGATTGCGACCGAGGTGGACAGTGACCCGCGTGCCTGCTATTTCAAACAGGTGCTCTATGGCAAATATGTGCGCATGGCGTTGATTCTGAAGATGCTGGGGGTGGAAGCATGAACGTGGACAGCCTACAGAAGGGCTTAGTAATCGACCACATTCAGGCGGGAAAGAGCATGGAAATCTACCGGTTTCTGGATTTGGACAGGCTGGATTGCAGTGTAGCGATCATCAAGAATGCCCGCAGCGGGAAGAGCGGCAAAAAGGACATCATCAAGATCGAGGATAAGATTGATGTTGACCTGGATGTGCTCGGGTTCATCGACCCCAATATCACCGTCAATGTGGTGGAAGGCGGGAGGATCACCCGCAAACGCAAGCTACAGCTTCCTGCACAGGTGACCAATGTTGCGAAATGCAAAAATCCCCGCTGCATTACCTCGATCGAGCAGGAGCTTCCGCATATCTTCAAGCTCTCGGAGGAGGGGGACCGCCGGGTCTACCGCTGTATCTACTGTGAACAGGAATATAATCCCAAGAAATGATAAGGAGTATTTTATATGCAGATGATTACGATTGAAATGGAAAACGGAAAACAGATCAAAGCCGAGCTTTATCCCGACATTGCCCCGATTACAGTGGAAAACTTTGTCAAGCTGGTGAAGGAAGGGTTTTATGACGGCCTGATCTTCCACCGGGTAATCCCCGGGTTTATGATCCAGGGAGGCTGCCCGGAGGGGAACGGTATGGGCGGCCCAGGCTACCACATCAAGGGGGAGTTCGCGGCGAACGGGATCAAAAACGATCTCAAGCATACCCGCGGCGTTCTTTCGATGGCGCGCGCCATGGACCCGAATTCGGCGGGCTCCCAGTTCTTTATCATGCATGAGGACGCCCCCCATCTGGATGGGCAGTATGCTGCATTCGGCAAGGTGGTTGAGGGGATGGAAACAGTGGATGAGATCGCCGGACAGCCGACCGATTACAGCGACCGTCCCAGGGCTGACCAGAAGATGGCCAAGGTGACTTACAGCGAGTCCTGAGTTCCAGAGCGGAGCGAACGGGCGAAACCGTTGGAAGGGAGGGAGCCCCCGGACGCGGGGGAGACGGGTGAAACGAAATCAAATATTGCTTGACCTGCTTCTGACCTTTATGAAGATCGGGCTATTTACCTTCGGCGGCGGCTATGCGATGATCCCGGTGATCTCGTCGATCTGTGTCGAGCAGAAAAAGTGGATTTCCCATGACGAGATGATGGATATTACGGTCATCGCCGAATCCACGCCCGGCCCAATGGCGATCAACTGCGCAACCTTCGTTGGCTATCGGCAGGCGGGGTTCGCAGGCTCGGTCATTGCCACTTTTGGGATCGTCCTGCCATCCTTTGCGGTGATCTATGCGATCTCGAGGTTCCTCGACCATTTCCTCGAGATCACTGTGGTCGCCAGTATGCTCAAGGGGATCAAACTCGCGGTCGGGCTTTTGATTCTGGATGCAGCGGTCGCCATGCTGCGCAAGATGCCCAAAAAGCCGCTTCCCCGGGCGATTATGCTCGGTTCGTTTACGGTAATGCTCCTGGCCGGCTTTTTCTCCTGGCGGGTTTCGTCGATCAGCCTGATGTTGTCTGCGGCAGTGGTCAGTCTCGGGGTGTCCGCTTGGAGCAGCATGTCCGCGCGGAAGGACGGTGCGGAGCAATGATCTATTGGGACTTGTTTTTCGGCTTTCTGCGGGTAGGCTGCTTCGCATTTGGCGGCGCGTACGGCGCAATTCCCCTGATTCGGGAGGTGGCTCTTTCCTACGGCTGGCTGGATGACGAAGCGATCTCCTATATGATCGCTGTCAGTGAGAGTACCCCCGGCCCCATCATGATCAATCTTGCGACCTATGTCGGGAGCAGCCAGGCGGGACTCTGGGGTGCTGTTCTCGCGACACTGGCAGTGGTCCTGCCTTCCTTCCTGATAATCCTGCTTGCCATGGCGGTGCTGAAAACCCTTTTCCAAAACAGCCGCATACAGGCGGTCGTCCGGGGCTTGAAACCATGTGTTGTGGGGATCATCCTCGCGACTGGAGTTTCCATGACGGTCAGCAGCTGCCTGGGGCAGGAGGGATCGCCCGACCTGAGAGCGTGTTTGACCACCGCAGTTCTGGCGGCAGTGATGATTGGATTCAGGCGGCTGCGCGGAAGCAGGCTTTCTCCAATCCTGCTGATCCTGCTTTCGGCAGTCCTGGGTCTCGCGGCCTATGGGGGCGGTATCCCATGAGATTCCTTGAAAAACAATCGCTTGCTATTGACATAGCCTGCTTTTTGTAGTAAAATAGGAGCTGCCAAAGGAGAGGATTCCTATGTTGAAAGTGGACCGCTTCGGCCCTGTTTTTAAGCAGATCCATGACGCGCTGGAAAAAAACGCGAATAACCTGCTGCGTGCCGACGATTTGACAATGGCGCAGGTCCACCTGCTCTTTCTGCTGGAGGAGAGTCCGGACGGTTGCTACAGCCTGAAGGAGCTGGAAAGAAGGCTGCGTGTCGCCCAGTCCACAATGGTTGGCGTTGTGAAGCGATCGGCACAGAAGGGATTTGTCGAGTGCTATGGGGACCCGCATGACAAACGGGTCAAACATGTACGGATCACCCCCGAGGGACGGCGGATCTGCGCGGCGGCGCAGAAACATATGGGCGAATCGGAGGAGCGGTTTCTGAAAGGGATCAGCCCGGCGGAACGGGCGCTTTTTCTGGAGTTGCTTTACAAAGTTTTGCGGAACCTCTCGTAACATTCCCCTCTGTGTTTGGGGAATGTTTTTTTGGCTAAATAAATCGCTTGCTATTGATATTGTGCGATTGAAAGGGGACGATATCTATGAGAAACAGTGGAACATTAGAGGGCTTCGGCTCCGGGCCGGTCGCTATGACCGTGTTAAAAAATGCAATTCCCGCAATTCTTGCGATGCTGATGGTCCTGGTTTACAACTTGGCGGATACCTTTTTCATCGGCCAGACCCACAATGCCTATCAGGTCGCCGCGGTTTCGCTCGCCACACCGGTTTTCCTGACTTTTATGGCGCTTGGTACGGTGTTCGGCGTCGGCGGCACCTCGGTCATCTCCCGGGCGCTCGGGGAAAAACGGATGGACTACGCCTTAAAGGTATCGGCATTCTGTATGTGGTCCTGTGTCGCGGTGGGGATCGTGGTGGCGGTTCTGTTCTATCTCTTTATGGACGAACTGCTCCTGCTGATCGGAGCCAGTACGGAAACCTGGGAGCTGACCAGGGATTACCTGAACATTGTGACCCTCTGCGGGCCATTTGTGCTGATCGGGAACTGTTTTTCCAACATCCTGCGCGCGGAGGGTCAGCCGACCCGGGCGATGACCGGCATGGTGGCCGGCAATCTGCTGAATGTCGTTCTTGACCCGGTGATGATCCTCGGGTTCGGTTGGGGGGTTACAGGTGCAGCGATTGCTACCGTCATCGGGAACCTGGCGGGCGCAGCGTACTATATCCTTTATTTCCTGCGGGGCAACTCCAATCCTAGCATCGGACTTTCGGAATTTACCGCGGGGGAAGGGGTCTGCCGTTCGGTGCTGGGGATCGGGATTCCGGCATCGCTTGGCTCGCTGCTGATGAGTGTTTCCCAGATCGTTACCAACAGCCTGATGTCCGGATACGGCGATATGGCGATCGCAGGGATCGGGGTGGCGATGAAGGTTACCATGATGATCGGGATGGTGTCGATCGGGCTGGGGCAGGGGATACAGCCGCTTCTGGGGTACTGCATCGGTGCGAAAAACTGGGAGCGGTACAGCGGAATCCTGCGGTTTTCCCTCCTGCTTTCGCTGGTGCTGGGGGTCACATTGACCGGTGTCTGTTATCTGTTTACCGATGCCATCGTCAGTGCATTCCTGACCCAGCCCGAAGCGCTTGAATACAGCGTCCAGTTCGCCCGGATCCTGCTTTCAACCAGTTTCCTGTTCGGGATTTTCTACTGCCTTATCAATGCGCTTCAGGCGATGGGGGCAGCGGCCGCTTCGTTCCTCATCAACATCAGCCGCCAGGGCCTGATCTACATCCCCGCGCTTTTCCTGCTCAGGCAGCTTATGGGTGTGAACGGGCTGGTCTGGGCACAGCCGGTCGCGGATCTGCTCTCTCTGCTGCTTGCCGCCGTTCTCTATGGGGTTTCGTTCACCAGGCTGAAGCAGGGGAATGCGGGTTCACTGGGGATGATTCCAGCAGCAGACAGTATTTGAATGGCAAAGCGGCAGCGGTTGCTTGTCCTGCGTCGTTGGCGTGGGACGAGCAAAAAGGAGTTTGCAGAATCAGGAAGGTTCTGCAAACTCCTTTTTTAAATCAATCAGGCGCTGGTTGCTGCTTCCCCGGAACTGCAAACTGAGATCCCGCAGCGATTCCACATACCGCCCGTCAATCAACAGATCACAAAGCCGGAGCAGGTATAGGACATCAGGCTCGGTTTTTCCTTTTTCGAGCAGCTCCTCGAAGGTATAGCCCGAATAGACTACAATATTTTTGCCCAATGCCCGGACCCGTTCCCCCAGTTCACAGAGGGCTGCTGCCTGGCAGAACGGCTCCCCGCCCGAGAAAGTCACACCGCTGATCAGCGGGTCGGAACCGATCTGCTGGAGGATTTTTTCGGTGTCGGCGGGATAGCCGCCCTCAAAATCGTGGGTATCGGGGTTATGGCAGCCCGGGCAGTGGTGCGGACAGCCCTGCACAAACACAACATATCGTATCCCCGGCCCATCCACGATAGAATCGGAGATGCAGCCGGAGATACGCAGCTGTGTATTCACAGCTTTACTTCCCGGGTAACTACGTGTTTCACCCGTTCACTCACCTCGGCACGCTTGGCGTTGTTGAAGCGGTCGAGAGTGCCGACCAGATAACCGGTGATCCGGCGGATCCGCTCGAAGCCGACCCCTTCGCCTACCATCATTTCGTTGGTGTTGTTTTGTACATTCAGATTCTCCATCATGAAACCTCCCTTTTATTTTGTGACTTTTACGCTTTTGACAGGGTGCTTTTTCACTGCCAAAAGCACCCTCTTGCCGCCCCAGGGCGGCAATTCACCCCAAAAAAGCACTTCTCAGGATAAAGCGTTCCGCGCTCATCTCGCGCTAAGAGCCCGCCTTCGGCGGGTTGCGCTCGAAACGCTTCGCTGCGGCTCGCAGTGCGAAGCGCGTCGGGGGCTCCGCCCCTCGACCCCGCAATTTTTTGAAAAAAATTGAGTAAAACTTTAAATTGAGAAAAAGAAGAAATCCGCCGAGCTTGCCGGGGTGGGGCCTGCGGGGAGGGGTCGCTGACCCCTCGCCCGTAAGGCAAACTGAGGGGGCGTCGCGGCGTATGCCGCGCTTCGGACCGCCAGGTCCGAGAAGACCCCCGAAGAAGGGCGCTTGCGCCCCGGAAGTTTGGTCTGGAACCCAAACTTCCGTTGCCTCACTGCCCCTCGACCCCGCAATTTTTTGAAAAAAATTGAGTAAAACTTTAAATT
>NZ_QZEG01000060.1:0-15580 GCF_009917605.1 Anaerotruncus sp. 1XD42-93
TTTGCTGGTTTCCGCTGTTTCGGAAAGCACTCTGCGATTTGTTCGTATTGTTCTTTCTTCAGTTCCATTCCCTTATTATAGCATATCTTCGTTTGTGTGAACAGACTCTAGGTGTCTTGCATAGGTATGCTACGCTTCCGGGCCTATCAAAAATTTTAGCCACAATATAGATTTTCTTACTACCCTTTCAAACGGCCTCCAATTCCTGTAATCGAGCTACAAAATCCTGTTCTGTCCGGATGACTCCAGAAGCGTATTCCTGATACAATATTTTGCCTATCTCCGGCGTTTTGTATTTATAAATATACTGGTGGCTCCAAATTTTATCTAAATACTTATGAATATCTCTGTTTATAGTTTTTCTATAAGCCCTTTCATCACAAAAAAGTTCAATATCATGGTAACAGGCGTAATTAAAATTTTGGATAAAATCGGAGAATATCTTAAAATAAGCATTACTTTAAAGTTTTTTATAATTTCAGTATTCACAATTCCCAAGAGCTTTGAAACAAATAGGATCAGAATACATTGATAAAAAAGATAGATCAGATATTTGCAACTCAAAGGTATTTTACTTTTATTCTGAAATACCTTTCTAGTCGCAAAAAAGAATACAAATGTTACTCCTACCCAAGAACTGATCATATTGTTTTTTACCAGATTTCCCGAGATAGCACTAAACCCTGCGTATACACAAAAATCTAAAAGCCAGCCAATTCCGCTCAATCCGATAAAGTGCATTCCCTGTATCAATAGTTTTTTCAAAGCACACCTCTGATGTTCCATCCATCATTGACTATTCCTCTAAAAATCTCTTTAATTCTTCTGGCGTCCCTAAAACATGCACCTTTTCGGGAGCAATATCCGATATGTATATCTCTCCATTTTGGGATAAAAGATAATCATATAAGGGAGCCACATACTTTTCTCCATTAACCAGTTCCGGCTTCTTTCTATAATATGCCTCATAAAGATCCCGATATAACTGGCAAGTCCTAAAATAATATGCGCCAAGTGTACAGTAATTGGAAATCCTCTTCTTTTCTTTGACCTCTGCCACTTTTCCTTTTTCATCAAGCCGGACAAAACTCCAATGGATCCCTTCTGCCTGAAAACAAGGAATGAATCCATCTCCTTTTAATTCAGTACTATTCATTTCCCCCGATTCAACATAAGTATCAATATTATAGATCAATAGGGCGTGTTCTGGAACCCAATACTGTTCTGCTAATTTCGCGGTGGTAGCCTGGCCATCCGTCAAATAGTCTAACAAAATAACGTGATAGTTTTGTATATTCAACTTCTGACACTGTGCGTTAATAAAAGACTGCACATCCACCGATTTGTCGCGCATAGCGATAAAAATATATTGTGCCGCATCCGCACGATACCCCTCCAGGCTCATCAAAGACCACTCAAACAACGTTTTCCCTTTTGCCTCTATCATGTATTTAGGGATCTGATAACCTATCTTGCGAAATCTTGAACCAAGTCCTCCCATTGTGATTACAATATCTATCTTATTTTTCATATTTGGTCTCCTCATTCTTTTGTGTATTGCATCTAGATGCTGAACATAAAGCTTCCATCTCTTGCGGTGTATATTTCAAAAATTCATCAGGGCGTATCGTTCGATCATCCACATAAAAGCCCTTTTGACCTGGCCATACTTTTCCATAAATAATCTCATCATATGGTATTTTCCATTTTTCCAGCCAAGCCGACAAAACAGCTGCTGTATGCCTATTGATAAGGCCAATGTTTCCATGATAAGTATTCATATTTCTGGAAGTATACAAGATGATCCTGGCCCCGTTTTGCTTGTAATAGCTCAGTTTCTCTACCATTTCGGGGTAAGGAATGAGATCTTCATACTGCTCTTCTTCCTTTTTGATCGGGCAAAGTGTGCCATCAATGTCAAATACAAACGAATATTCTTTAAACATCCCGTTCGATCTCCTCTAATATATTTCTTGCATTCAAAACAAATCCTAAGACCTTATGGGGATTATCAATATGCAGCGGCAGCATTGATAAAAATAAGGACACTTCATAAATGCGTACTGCCAGATAGTCAAATCCATTTTCCTCTACTTTCCTTCTAAAAATATCAATATATTTTGAAGGATCAAACGGTATCTCAAGGGTGTAGAGAAACTGATCATTGATATGAATATCAAACAAAGCATTATTAAAAAAATCATACCTTCCACATACTGAATGACTAAGTTTTGCTATATCATAATATGGATTTGTCCACAGTTCTTCTTCAGAAAGTGCGCCTTTCGGGTCAATAAATTTTAAAGTTTTGGTTGATTTACTGTATAAAGCGTTGGCAAAGCATGGATCTCCATGCCCAATAACACTCTCGTAAGAGACGTCCATTTTTGCTTCTATTTTTTCTTTTAATCTAAAATATTTCAAAACCAGTAGATCCAGTTTCGTTTCCTCGGATATCTCAATTATAGTTTGAATCTTCTGATATTCCGGAAGCCTTTTTAAGGCTGTAATTCGCTCTTTCACTTTGTCAATATACAATGCCTTAGCGACCCGTTCATATTCCTCTTTGCTGCATTTTCTAGAATATCTGCTTCGGAAAAAGAAGAAATATTTGTCAAGCAGCTCTTCAAATTCCGACTCATCCATCGAACCATGTACCCACTTAATCGCAAGATCTGTCATATGTAGACGTTCCATAGTATAACTTGCCTCTGTCTCACTCTCTTGATAATGGAAAGGCATGACAAACCAATATTTCATATCTTCCGGAAGAAGATGATAAAACGTGTATTCACTTTTTATTTTTTTTATATTTGATGAACTTTTTACCAGCGTATATTCGTTTCCCCTCAATGAATTAAAATATCGAGAATCAAAATTCCCGGTAACGCATTGAACAAAGTTTCCTACTATTCCGATGTCAACAAGTCCATCTATCTCAAAAAATTCTTTTATACTCTTTGCCGCATCCCATGGCTTTTGTCCGGAAAGGATTGCTTTGCAAAAAAATAGGTATGACTTTGCATCCGGAAACAAAACGGCTGCTATCCGCTTGCCTTCCTTTGCAGAATAAGGCTCTTTGATAAAGTCCAATTTTTTGAAAGACAGCAATGCTTTTTCTTCATCTGAGATCAAATAATTGGAAAAACAATGAAGTATGCGTATGGTTCCTTCACTGTGCAGTTCTATCTCTCTTACCAATTCCGGATATTCAAAAGCTGAATGTACCTTTTTCCATTGGAGATCAGAATATATCTTGCGAATGCTGCTTTGATAATACTCTTCCAATCTCCTTTTTTTAACTATTACATCAGCGAACCCCTTATCCCCTATAATATCCGTAATTACTTCGCTTTTTCGTCCTGTATCATCATAAACGACAATTACTTTCATTTTACATCCTCTTTCTTAAAGAGCATTTTGCGTACCCACAACATCCAAAAAAGCAATACAAATCCTATCACACTTATGAATACAAACTGGTCAAATTCCGGAGACTGCCTGCGGCTCATTGCTGACAATAAATATTCAGAAATTACCACACCTGTATGATTACCTCCTGTCATATAATTTATCAATGTTATGTTGCTGATCTCGATTCCCCATGCGGCTAATGACAGGAAATAGAGAATCATTCCTCTTCCTTTTACCACATTTTCAATCTCACTATAAAGTGTATGGATTGATTCCAATGTTTTCAGCGCCCAGATCTTATGCTCGGATGCTTTCGCACAGAGAAGGTACCTTGTCCAAAACCGATAAATCCCAGGAAATACAAAATAAAAGCACACAGACAATATCAAAAAAATCAACAAAAAATAGATAAAAACAGATGGTCTTTCACCATAGAATATCCATACCAAAGCAATAGCTGTTACCAGTGCTGCAGTATCCATAAAGCGATCTAAAAGGATAATCACGACACTTTTTAAAAGACTTCCGATCTGCCTCCCATAACAATATATTCGAAAGAATTCCCCCACTTTAAATGGAAGAATAATGCTGATTGGGGTTACTTTGCAATAGGTGGTTAAACAGATTTCTAAACCTAACTGTGTATCATATAAAGCAAGATATAATCTACAAAATTTTATTCCATAGATCAGAAGTGCTGTTCCCATAATAGAAACTACTGATATAGGGGTACTCTTCACAAAAATCCCTTGAATATCATAGAAGCGGTAAATAAACCAGATTGCGGTTATCCCCAGCACAAAACTATTGATTATATTGTAAATCCTTCGTTTCATTTTTAAGCATCCCCATTGAACACATCAGCAGGAATAGATCGTCGTTGCCGTATATGCTTTTATAATTTTATCTCGATGTTCGCCTTGAACAAATTTCTTTTTCCCGCCCATATAGGAAGCCAAAAGTTTCAATACTGTAATCGCCTGGTTTACCATTTTTACATTGGAAACCTGATCGTCCTCCCTCCAAACAATCGGGAAAAATTTCACTTTATGGCCATAATAGGCGGAACCCATCACCATGCAATAATTGAAAATAAGATTATCTTTATATTTCAGATAGAATCCATCCTTTAATATTGCTGTCCGATACATATTGAGGCCCGAACCCAGATCATAAATTCGATAGCCACAGCCGACAGAGAACAGCAGATTATATACTTGATTTCCAAAAGTCCTAAATCCTGAATAGCCCTTTAGCTGTGATCCATGCATAAAACGTGCTCCCAAAAAGCAATCATACTGTTCATATGTACGCTCCTTTAAATAAGGTAAAATATTGGAAATATCCCCTTGATCGTCTCCATGCAACAGAATCACATAATCGAAATCGCTCTTTATCGCATAGTCGAACGCTACTTTGTGGGACCCACCTAAACCATAATTCTCATCGTTCCGAAGCAAAGTGGTTTTGACCCCTAACTTATTTTTCTTCAAGTAGTTTTCTACTACTTTTTCTCCATTGTCTGTACTTCTGTTATTGATGACCAGCACCTCACTTAGGTAACTGCATACTTCATTATTCAATTGTCCTAACACACGTATAATTTGCTTCTCGCAATTATACATTGGAATAAAAAGTAATATCTTATCCATATGATTCTCTCCTCTGTTTCGATTGCGTCATTATTTCAGTTCTATCACAGCAGGACGGTAATACAAAGTAATTTCTGTTTTTTGCATCCCACTGTCATGGAACCAGTACTCATGTTCTCTTACGAGATCAAGCACAAAACTGTAATTTCCTTCCTGCAATAAAAAATGCGATAAAAAGTCATCATCAATGGGAACGTTTATTGAATAACTTTCTCCAGGAGCAATATTTTGATCGATCTCCACGCGAGGTCCATCCCACACAACACGTTCATCGTTAAAATAGATATGGTAGGATGCAAATAAGTTTTTATTTTCTAGTGTTTTTTCTCCGTTATTATATATTTCTACACTTAATTCCATATTGCCATTTTCTCTGGTAAAATCCCTTTGGGGATCACAAGAGAGTGACACATTCTGACAATCCGCTGCGGAAAATTTATTGTTTTCATATGCAATAATAGTTGACATATCAAAAACATCATTATTTATATATAAAAACGGAATATATACAACTCCATTATTAACTGATATTTGATAAGCATTCGGCGCTACCAGGCAGTTAATACGATTCGCTTCACTCTCTAATAGTGATAAACTTGGCTGTGTCCAACCCCAGGAAAACGGATTTTCCTTATGAGGATCTTCTATAATCCCTTCGTTCGTTCTGACGGTCTCTGAAAAACGGGTCAGATACTGATTCCATTCATACGTATTCCCATATTGCCATACACATTGCAGAACAAACACAATGATCGCAGCTCTCCACCAATTTGTGATACAGATATTTTTTACAATCACTGTATCATAAAGCCGATAATAGGCATATGCCAATAGAATACCTCCGGCCATTCCAGCTGCAATCAATATCCTACAGGTATATTCAGAAACAGGGCTATAGAAGTGATAATAATATCGTACTACCATTATATAAATTATTCCCAAGGCAGCTATGGACAACCATATCCATCTTTTATCCAATAATTTGCTGATGCCAAGTACCACTAAAAAAAGTCCTACAAGGGAAATCAGCAGATTAGAAGTTAAAATATTCTTACTTTTCAAGAAAGAAAGAAATCCTGTGAAAAAACTTCCCTCTGTTGGTGGGTGATGTGTTGCTTTATACAGAATATTCACAATCACTCCAGATACAATCCCAATCGATATGATAATCAGTTCTTTTCTTTTGACTGGATTCTGCTTTTGGTTTTTTATTTCCATGAGAGAAATCAGCAACAGAAGCGGTCCAATCGCCAAATAGGTTTCATAAGAGGTCGCCGCTAGAATCAATAAAACGCCTAATATAAGTTTGTCAATCGTTTTTTTATTTTCACTGATAATATAAAAAAACAATACCATATCAATCCAAAAAGCGGTAAACGCTGGATTTAATGAGAAAATATCTGCGGGTAAACAGAAAAATGCATACGCTGCAAATGGAAAGAGGATCAGATTTCTTCCATTCTCTAAATATCTGCACTTTCTCCAGCAAAGTGTCATTCCAACCACACTATTGAAAAACAACGATATTCCAAATACAATGCTCAAAAATCCTATGCTTCGTATTCCGAATTTTAGACAAAGAATCACCAGTAACTGATTGATAAATTCTGCACCCATCCTCAATGTATTGGCGTCATAGCTTAAAGGAAGTAACTCATTCTGTTGATTAACCAAATTTACAAGGGCATATGCCCCATCTGCATAATAATGCCTTTTGCAGAGAATAGCGCTACATACATGAAATAAAAATACAGAGGCAGTTATCACTAAAATAGTTCTTTGGGACGCCGTCGTTTTAAATTCCCGCTTCTTCATAAAATCCTCCTGACCTTCCGATAGGAAAACAAAATGTATATTGTTCTTCGACCGATATGGTCGAAGAACAGAGAAAGCATGCTTTCTCTGTTCTTTTGGATTATTTATCCAGCATTTTCATAAAAACGGATAGACGAAAATAAGAACGCTAAATCACGATAATCTGCGCTTTCCCCTCGGCTCTCTGGAGATATCGCATTTGGATATTCTAAATTTAAGGTCAACCATCCATTCTTGATACATTCAGATGGTATATTAAAACTGACGATTTCTTCTGGAGAGAAGATTTCACCATCATACAAGACTCTATCTCCACTCCGGATTATAAGTTTCTGCGGAGGTGCATAAATACCTGAAAATACAAAATTTCCTGTTAAACCCTCTAATCCATCTCCAACATTCAAAAGAATTCGCCCACTTTTACCCCATGTCCACACCCAATAAACGCCTTGTCCATTACTTTCTATGCTGGCAAGACCATCTAAAAAGTATCGCCGGGGATCAAAATCCATGCTAATGATTTCACTGCCAATTTCATAAGCATAAGGAGCAAATGTTTTTACACCCTGATAGGTATACTGATTTCCAGTCAAATAAAGCTGTCCTTCTTTTGTCACCTGATATTCCAACAGATCTGGCATATAATTTTTATCTACCGTATTCCACTGAAACCAATAATACTCCCTCTCTATATCATCTGCTTCATTCACCTGATAGATTGTATTTTCATTTTTTCTTGTCTCTATCCCAAGTGCATTAAAGATCGTTGGCATCAAGTTGCTGTGGCTAATCGGGGTTTCTGAAAATTTAAGATTTCCATGTTGCTCAAATTCTTTTATCATAAAAATGGGAAAAGCACCCAATGTAGATGACTCACCATGATCGGCCGTAATTACTACCATACTCTGGTCATATATTCCCAATTCTTTCAGCTGGTTCAAGTATTCTCCCATGATCTTTAAACACGCTTTTCCCTGTGTAATGTAAGTTGCCTTTCCTTTCTCTGCGATTGTAATATCACTATTCATGTAAACCGGTGGATGCGCTCCAACTAAATGTATCAATCTGTATACATTTTGATCAGGTAACAACTTTAATCCATCCTCTTTCAAGGATTGATAAAAAATTGTGTTGTCCGCAGGGAAAGCTACAACTTTACTTTCAGCTTGCTCTGCTTTTAACTCATCAAAAACCCCGCTATAAAACCATACATACGGCTTAATGATATGCGGAAAATAACGAAAAGCTGCCAAACGAAGCATTGCTTTTTCCAGTGATACTGGGGATTTCACTGGAATTTTTTCTTTTTCTGCATTGGTTAAAAATGTCTCTTTCATTTCGCTTGAAAGAAATCTGTCTGTCGTATACAAGCCAATATCAAACCCTTCATCCCGAAGTTTGTGATAATAGTCTGTATTTTTGCAGGCTTCTTCGATGTACGCGTCATATGGCTGCTCATTTTTATAAACCTGTCCCGTCATAATATACGGCATAGATCCTTGTGTCCCTGGGAACATGCAACTTGTATTGGAATAACTGGTAAAGCCATCAAATAAATCCGCTATTTCCGGACTTTCAATTAGAATTTGATCCAAAAACCTCTGGTCAAAGGCATCTAAAATAAAAATGATTACATTTTTCTGTTGGGAAACGGTATATAGATTTTTGGCTGACAGATGTACTTCCCCTTCTTTCTGTTTTGAAAAATCCGTTGTAAGAAACAGCGTCCCTAGGGTAATCATCTGTACCAATAACACGCAGCCAGAAACCAAAGTCACCCCTGTTTTATATTGCTTTTTAAACAGAGTACGTCCAACGAACGGGAGAACGATACAGGCAATCCACAGAAGTGTATTCCAAATTGCTGTCGAAGTATAATTCTCCCATTGAATCGCCCGCCCATCCAGAACGCCGTAGTCGGTTTTCACGAAATTCCCCTGAATATAGAGTGCCACTCCCACTCCGATTAACAAGCAGATATAGTATTCCCTCCAATTGCCGCGCAAGAAAATTCCCACGAGAAAAAGCAGCATACAGACGAGAAACCCGGCTAAAACACTCGGCCACAGGACATCTCCCAACGAGAACCAAAACTCTGCAATATTGGAAATATAAAGTTCGAGCGGGCCAAAGATAAAGAAGGTAAACGACAGAAACAGGGCGGGTAGCAATATCTCCCAAAATCCCCTTTTACTAATTTCTTGTTTTTCCATTACAATACATCCCTTCCGTCTCCCCAAGAATTTTTTCAATGTCTCGGGAAAGCTGCTCCCAGCTAAACCGATCTGCCTTCTTTCTGCCCCGTTCTGCCATCTTATCTCTATTGGGATTTACCATAAGACAAGCAATGGAGTCCGCCAAATCTTCATGGGTCGACAAAATTCCATCGACCTCATGGTCGATCAACTCTTCAAACGCAACACATCGGCGGTTTGCAATAATCGTTTTGCCCGCGAGCCATGCCTCCAGAATCACGATGCCAAAGCTCTCGCTCTCGCTCATGTTGACAACAAATTCGCAGCATTTTAGCGCACCGATGACCGCGGCTCGGGACTGTTCTCCCAAATAGGTCACATGTGGAGACTGAACCGGAATTTTATCGTCATCCCGTCCGATCATCACCATATGGATCGCTGTCCCTCTTCGATTCAGTTCTTCTACCGCGTCAATCACCCATTGATAATTTTTTCCGCCTGCTTTACGTCCCAGCACAAGGAGAAATGGCCGCTTGTCTGTGTACTGCCTCCTGAATTCTGAAGAATCTGTTTCATCAAACTCTTCAGGATTGATTCCCCCTCCGGACACATTTTTTGTTTTTGCTCTAATTTTATCAAAGAACATTTCTTTTGCGGCCACTGGACATGAAAGTACACAATCCGCACCGGACAAAGCCTGATAAAAGCTCCTCCAGTGATAGAATTCGTCCTCCATATGAAAATGCGGCAGTACGACACAAGGCACCTCATGCTTTTTCGCAATCCCCTGTGCATCAATCAGTGTGTTAAACGGGATACTGTGCCCAAGCACCACATCATATTTTTCTATATTCTTTTCCAACCACTCCTGTAATTTATGAGAAACCGGCCCTCTAGCTTCATAGAAAAGCTTATCAATTTTTGATTCCCGCATATTCGCGATATGTATGAGCTCGGACACATATTCTCCTGCTATAGACTGTCGCAAAAACTGCTTATAGTTAAAGGTGAAGTCGACCGTTTCCCACTGATCCTGATTCCGGTATGCAATCTCCGAAAGACAGACGCTCAATGGCCTGGGGTCTTGATCTGTCAACTGGAACGGGACCGACTCGATCGTGACAACATCTCCACAAATTTTCTCGAGGTTCAACAGAAAATCACCATGAACGGTGGTAGAAAGCAGCTGATTCCCGTCGAGCAGCAGCCGGAGCTTCTGTCTGCGATCGGTATGTCCACCTAGAGAAAGTGCACTGGCTCCCCGAACAAAAAGCTCCGCGCACCCCGAAGCCCAGATGTAAACCCCATCCGCGCGGACCTCGGGATAATGCCAACCGCCCATCAACAGGGGCCTCTCATAACGGTCTACAAAATTCCGCGCAATCTTCACACTTTCTTCCATTGCTGTTTTGTAGATTTCACTGCACTTTTCCCATTTTTCATGGAGTGTAAGCTCGTCGACAGGGAATTTAAAAACGGTCATCCCATTATCCAGGGCACCGGCACTGGTTTTGTCCTTGGTATAACTGCACGAATATTGAAATTGGTTAAGGATGTCCCCAATTTCTGTCGTCACTACATCTACGACATAATTTTCCCGAGCCGCAATCCTCCGCAATACCTCTTCCAGATAGATCTCTGCCCCCCCTCTGGGAGGCGTATTATAACGATATGTAACCGCCAGCAGCCGCTTTTTTCCCATTAAAACATCAATCAACCTAGCATACTGATCTGCCAAACTTTCCCAGCTCAGTTCTCTTTTTGCATAATCGCAAGCCGACCGGACCATTTCCTCCCGCTCGGCAGGATGTTCCAGCAACCATCTGATGTTCCGGGCAAACTCTGCTCTTTCGCAGATGACCGCCTGACATCCATTTTCGATCTCGTATCCCCTCGCTCCGAAAGCGGTTGTGACCGTAGGAATTTCATAAGCAAAATATTCTGCCAGTTTCAGGTTGGAACCGGCCCCCTGTTCCATCGGGTTGACCGCAACATCCGCAGCGAACAGGAGGAAATTTTTATATTTTTCCTCCAGTTTTCCCATGAGCAGGACATTTTGCGGGATACTCAAATGCGCAACCGCATCGCCGACCGTACCAATCAGCACAAATACGACATCCGGCATCGACGGCGCAAGCTGCTTGACGATAAATTCCGCTGCATCCACATTTGGCGTATGTCCACTTCCTACAAACACAACGACCGGACGTCCATCAAAAATCTTTTTCCATGCACAATGGTCATACTTCCGCTCGGTGAAGGCCACACCGTTGCGGATCACTTCGATTGCGAGGTCATCCCGCCCCGCGAACTGACGGAGCGGTTCCACCTCATCCTGGGAACAGCTGACCACCAGTTTGGCCCGCTCCAAAGCCGCAAATTCCAGCCGTTTGGCCTCTGCGACCAGCCTTTCCTTCATCGGATGCTGTGCCAGAAGTTCCCTTTTCAACTGGTATTCAAAATTATGACTCTCATAGATTACAGGCCGGTCGGGTAGACCTTGGATCGCATCCACCATATAAGGATGTTCAAGAATAATGATATCCGAAAGCGCTCCGATCGTCTGCACTGCCTGCATATAGAGCGCATTTTCATGGATCATAGTTCCAGCGACAATATCGTCAGCGCTAATCCAGTGCTGACGGTTGATCTCTGCTTCTCTCGCAAGATGCTCCTCTGTTTTCGGGAGCGAAATATGCAGGAAATTCTCTGTCAGATACTGCTTTTTCACCTCGTCTTGGTTCAAGCAGACATAAATAATACGGTTGTATTTTGACAGATGCTTGAGCAGATGGTGGATACGGATTTCTCCGCCTGCACTCGGCCGATCGACTGAATAATCATTGACTGCAAGGATGGTGTGCAGCCCTGTTTTTTCCCGCTCTGCGGGGAGGGTCTCGATCGCCTGATGCACGTCGTCACAAATCTTTTCCCATGAGTACCGGCTATTGATAAATTCCTTGCCTTTCCGCGAAAGGGTCTCCTGCTGCCGCTCGTTTTGTAACAGCTCTTTCAATTTCTGGACAAAATCGTCCTTTTCAGCGTGCACATAGTGGACACCTTCTTCCAAATCCAGCCCGCGCACGCCGACGTAGGTCGACAACATCGGGATTCCGGCAGAAAGGAATTCCAACGTTTTCAGATTGGTACCTGCACCGGAAAACATCGGGTTGACCGCCGCATCACTGGTCGTGAACAGATCATCCTTCTGCTCCTCATCAATTAAGCCGAGAAGATGCACATTTTTCAGGCCGCATTTTACGTCGTTGCAGCATTTCCCTGCGATATGGAAATCTATCTCTGGACATGCCGGCGCAACGATCTTGGTCAGGAAGGACACCGCTTCCACATTCGGCGGATGTGCGCTGCCGATGAAAAACACCTTTCTGCGCTCATCCGGCCGTTTCCTTTGACGTTCTTTTTCATATAGGGAAACATCGATTCCATTCGGCGCGATCCGGATCTGATCCCGGTCCACATGATATGCCAAGGCAAATGCGGTCCGCTCTTCCTCCGACGTTGCGAAAACAAGGTCACAGTTCTGTACCAATGTACGTTCTGCCTCCCGCATCTTCGAGAGGTATTTTTCCGCATTGGGGCCTTTCCACATCTGCCTCAGCAGATTGCTTTCAAAATTATGGCTGTTATAAATACGCGGCTTGTCGTCTATGCCAAAATAGAGGTCATACGAAAGCATATACGGGAATTCGTGGATAATGATGTCCGCTTCCGGATATAGCTGCTGGTACAGATCGTGGTACCGGTTATGGGTTTCAGCGGAAAGGCTGCAAACCAGCGCGGAAATCTCACTGCATATCTTTTCTTTCGCAATATCCGAATGCAACTGGCTATGGATGCTTTCTTTTGGAACGCGGTACTCTCGAAATGTATCAGAATGGACCACAATCTCTTCTTTATGGTTTTCATAAGTCGGAGACAAAAGTGTCACATCGTAATATTGGCTTAAACCCCTATACATATTAAAGTAGCGCAGTTCTCCTCCGCTTCTCGGTGGCACAAACGCCGGAAAAAAATTTATCACAAGCAGTTTTTTCATCTTGATCCTCCTCCAGGTGAAAAACGGAATCAACAGATTGGCCTTGTTTCGCCGCACGAAACAAACCGCATCAATCCCGTTTTTCATCCACCTCTTTCTGGATCCAGTGGGCCATTCCTTCCATGTTGGACCCAGAGGACAAAGTTTCACACAAAATAGATTCGTAATGTTTGAGCATTTTAGCCTGTTGCCTGCACTGTTGATCAAGCTCTTCTACACTGTGCGCCAGAAATGAGATCGTCCGCAGCTGTGATTCATTGATCCGGTTAAAGTCCTCGACCACACGCGGTATATAGCTATGCAGCATCTTTCTGAAAAATCGCTTTACCGCTATAATGATCTTCCCGATGACTGGACGATGCGAGGTAATCGGCCAATCTCCCTCCACGGGGCCGATCTCCTCCAAACGTCGGATTTCAAACCATGCGAATTCCAGGTTTTCCAGACAGCCACTCTCCTCCGACATCGCCTTATCAATCGCGCGAATGACTTCTTCTCTTCCGGGTATCTGCTTCATTTCCGATTCTCCTGACCTGTTGCCAACCGACTGTGACAACAATTTTCTTTACATCAAAATCAGGTCGCAGGACCTGTGTTCACATTCTTCCCACAACATCCGCAGTTCGCTGATGGGGCGCAAGCGGTCGTTTTCCCCTGTGATCTGTTCACAAACCATGAAGGAATCAAAATATCGTTCCAATAGAACCAGCATCTTCTCGTATTTCTGCCGTTCCATATAAACCCTCTGATTAAATTCCAGACAGGTTGGGATTTTGGATTTACGATAAAGGGAGGCCGCCCCTTCCAGCACCTCGGGTTCATGTCCTTCCACGTCAATCCAGATGTATTTGATCTCGCTGTAGCCGATCTGGTGTTCTTCCAAATAGCTGTCCAGCGTAGTGACTATAACCTGTTCCTCTCCGCTGCTGCCGTCAGTAGTCAGACTGCAGTTTCCCCAGTTTTCATGGTTGATCTGCATGCCTGCCCGCTCCTGTTTTTGGTTTGACAATGCAACCCGTTCGACTATAATGTCTGGATACGCCCCGTTTACTGCAATATTGGCAGACAGCAATTTGGCTGTCTCTGAGACCGGTTCAAATGCGATGAAGCGGAAAGATGGTTTTAACTTCAGCTTACAGTAGATCGAAGTGGTTCCGATATTTCCGCCAATGTCCAGAAACAGACCCTCCCGCGGTGCGGTTCCGCCATAATGCTGCTGATCCGAAATTTTGATAAAATTCTGGATGTCTGCTTCTCCCCAGCTTTTCCCGCTTGTAATCATCCCATTAGGCATCAATAAATCTTCTTTTGCATGAAAATATGTGATTCCCGCCACAGTTAGGCTATAGTAAGGCATCTCTCTCGGGGTGGTCGATGTGATTAACTGATACTCCGCAGAAGCCATAAACTCCTTGCGCAGATGTTGCCAATCCAACATATTGCCAGAAACAATGGACTCATCTTCCGGCTCTCGATTCAGAAGATAACGATAGGCATAGACCATTGCGGACTGCTTATTGTCAAGAAGAGCCTCCTTACACTTGATCTCATGGAGCTGACCGCCTATGTTCAAAATCTGCTGATTCTGCTCCACCATGCTGTTGGTGTTGCGCAAAAGCTCATCTTTTAAGCTTTGAATCATCCCCGCATATTCATCTATCTGTGACTGCTGCCGGTTCAGGCATTCCTCCAACCGAAGATCGCGCTCGTCTATCCGTGACTGCTGCTGATTCAGGCGTTCCTCCAGCCGAAGATCGCGCTCGTCTATCCGTGACTGCTGCTGATTCAGGCGTTCCTCCAGCCGAAGATCGCGCTCGTCTATCCGTGACTGCTGCTGATTCAGGCGTTCCTCCAGCCGAAGATCGCGCTCGTCTCTCCGCATTTTTTGCTGATCCAGCTGTCCCCGCAGCTCTGCCAGCTGACGGATCTGTTCCTGAATGCCTTCCGCGTTTTGCAGAAGCTCTTCCTGAAAGGATGGCATTTCGGTTTCTAATTTTTCAATCTGCAGCTGCTGCTGATCTAAGCAGCCCTGCATTCCAGCCATCTGCTGTATCTGTCCAGACAAGTCTCGCAATATGTGTCCTTGTTCTTCTAATTTTTCTCGCTCAGTTCCAAGCTGCTCTTGATAACCCGTCATCTCTTCGCGGATACGTTCATCCTCATGATAAAGTGGATGGATATACCATCCTAAAATACGGCGGATGATCTTTTTTATCAGTTCTTTCATTTATCCATATCTCCTTTGGATTTTTCGGATTTGGTATCGGCTATAAATAACATCAGGGCAATCCCTTTCCCGACGTAAGAAATTCCTCATACCGGTCACAGATCGGCTCCATCTCCCCGAATGCGATCTGTTTTCCTTTGTGCAGCCAGAGCACCTTGTTGCAAAGTTCTCGAATCTGATTCAGCGAATGCGACACCAAAATCGTTGCCGCACCCCCGTC
>NZ_QZEG01000061.1:0-15177 GCF_009917605.1 Anaerotruncus sp. 1XD42-93
ATACCGTTTCATATTCCTATTTTCGCTCTTGCCAACGATTTGTGCAATATTTATTTTTCAAACAAGGCCTAGACAGAGCCCGCCCAAAACTAAAGTTTTACTCAATTTTTTTGCTCCGGCCCAAGAGCCGGCGCTCTGCGCCGGTTGGCCTATGCACGCCGCTGCGGCGGCAGTCAAAAAATTGCGGGGTCGAGGGGCAGAGCCCCTGACGCGCTCCGCACTGCGAGCCGCAGCGAAGCGTTTCGAGCGCAACCCGCCGAAGGCGGGCTCTTAGCGCGAGATGAGCGCGGAACGCTTTCTCCTGTGAAGCGCTTTTTTCGGGTGAATTGCCGCGAAGTGGAAAGAGGGGGCTTTTTGCAAGTGAAAAAGCCCCCTTGCAGAAAGAAATACGGAACAGTTGGAAAAAGGGCTGGCCTCACCGCGGGAGGCCAGCCCTTGCTGTTGCTTTTTATTCCTGTGGTAGGTTCCATTCGAACAGTCCATGTTTGGGGTCATACTGATAGAAATCGGCATAACTCAGGTCAAACACCGACTTTTTCAGATGCCCCACCGGGATCTGGTGCTTGACCAGCTCCTGCCAGAACCCAGCATTGGAGATGTCGCCCTGAAGGATCACATGGGTCACCACGCCGTTCCGCAGGATTGCGCGTTTATAGCTGTCGCGGCTCTCCCGGACGACCACCTCATCCCCTTCCTGCGGGGTATTGATCCCGAGGGAAAGGGTGGTCAATCCATAGAAATTCATGGTGTTTTTCATCCCATAGGTGTTTTCATACGGGACCTCGGTACCGCACATATTCTTTGCGGCGGTCTCACCCTGCTCCATGGCATTGGGCCAGATGCCGGTGATCCCAGCGACGTCGCCCGCCGCCCAGACATTTTCGATGTTGGTGCGCAGATAACGGTCGACCTCAACCGCGCGGCCGGTCTTGATCCCGCTGCCCTCAAGGAAGCCGATCGCCGGACGCACGCCTGCCGCCACCACGACGAAATCACAGGGCAGGACGGTCCCGCTCTCGAGCGAAATCGAAACAATGTTGCCCTGCGCGTCGATCTCGGAACCTGCGGCTTTCTCAGCAAGATAGAAGGTGCATCCCGCTTTGCTGAATAGCTCCTGATAGGGTTTCGCAGCTACCGCATCGAGCTGGAGCGGGCAAATCCGGTCAGCCATCTCGACGATTGCACAGCTGATCCCGCGTGCGCAAAGCGCGTTCGCCGCATCCAGGCCAACCAGCCCCGACCCGACAATCACGCACCGTTTGCTGCCCTCAGCGGCTTTGCTGATCTTCTGCGCATCCGAAAGGTCGCGCAGGCCGTAGACGTTTTTCGCCTCCCGGAAGTTGGGGAGCGGCGGGATAAAAAAGTTTGCGCCCGAAGCGATCAGCAGGCGGTCATACGGAACCTCGGCGCCGCAGTCGAGGTGCACCAGATTTGCGGCGGTGTCCACCCGATCGACCCGCTCGCCCTTCAGCCACCGGATGCGGTTTTTCTCAAAAAAGTCCTCTGCCACGAAGTTGATCCCCTCGGCGGTACGGTGCCCGCTCAGGAAATGATGGAGCATACAGCGGGAGTGCACCTGCGTGTCAGCCGATACCACCGTGATCTCGTCATCCGGCTCCCACTGGCGGATGGTTTTGGCCGCTGTGATCCCCGCCGCAGAAGCGCCTATAATCAGATGCCGCATCTTATACCTCCTCTACCCAGATCGCTTTTTTCGGGCAGGCTTTGACACAGCTCGGCTCGCCGCCCTTGTCTTTGCAGAAATCGCATTTGATAACCTTTGTGCGGGAAACCCGGTCGGGCTTGGGAACCCCATAAGGGCAGTTCATGACGCACATATAGCAGGAGCCGCACCGGTCCCCGTCGTAGGTGACAAGGCCGGTTTTCAGATCCTTCTGGAGCGCGCCGCTCATGCAGCTCCCCGCGCACATCGGGACATCACAGTGCCGGCAGAAGATCGGCTTATAATGCCCCTCCCCATCCAGACGGATGAAATTGCGGCTTTCGTTTGCCGGGTCGTTCAGGTCGAGGGTATAGACGCTGTCCCCACCGCCGGTCCGGTGGGCGTTCATACAGGCGATCGAACAGTTTTTGCAGCCGTCGCACTTGTCCGCATCAATCAGAATCCTTTTCATTATGCTGCCGACCCCCTTTATATATTCAGCCCGGCACGTTTTTCCAGAATGATCTTCTCCAGGCGTTCGGCCGCCGACTGTCCATCCGGATCAATCACGACCTGGCCGCCGGTCAGGGACTTCATATCCTCGGTCAGCACCTTGGTCACCAGCTTGCTGCCGGTGATAAACGGCGGCTCACCCAGGTGCAGCGGCAGTCCGAGCGCAAGCCCGAACGCACCGTCTGCCAGCGCCTGCTCTTCCAGCCACTGGGGCGCGGAAAGGACAAGCGGGAGCTGGGGCAGGTCGACGCCGATCGCCTGTGCAAGCTCGGTCGCGACGATCTCAAGGCGTCCGATCGCAAGGCAGGGGCCGAAGTTGAGCACCGGAGGAATCCCCAGTTTTTTGCAGACCGCTTTGAGCTTGGGTCCTGCAAGTTCGGCAGCTTCGGGGGTCATGAGGCCGCAGTTTTCCAGCCCGCCCGACGAGCAGCCCGCCGACAGTACGATAATATCCCGCTTAATCAGCTCTTTTGTCAGCTCAACGGTAAGTACATCATGACCGCCAAACGTCAGATTGGAGCAGCCGACCACGCCGGCAACACCCTTGATGTCGCCCGCTACAATCAGGTCGATGAGCGGTTTCCAGTTCCCCCCCAGGAACTGTTTGAGCGAAACCTCCGAAACGCCGGTAATGGTGTTTTTGTTGCCATGCCCGGGCAGCAGGTTGAGCGGGACCACGCCGCGGCGGGCCTTGTATGCCTCGATAATCGCGTCGATGATCGCGTCGCTGTCCTCCTTGCGGGTCTCAAAGACAAACGGACGGTACTCCGCATTCGCTTTTTTCGCAACATCATCCAGGCAGATCTGCTTGATCTTGAGCTCGTCGCAGATCGGTTCGATGCCCGGCAGCGTGCAGTTGAACTCGGAGAGCACCGCGTCGATCCCTCCGGTTGCGAGCACCGCCTCGGAGGTATAATTGTTGCCCGCATGACCGTCGAACACCTCGGTATAGTGTGCGCCGCGCAGCTGCAAATCCTGACCGACACAGGTGCATCCGACCAGTTTGAAACCTTTTGCACCTGCCGCTTTCGCCTTTTCGACCACATCCGGCTCGATCAGGCGGTCCTGTAAGTAGGAGAAGGTCGAGTGCTGGTGCCCGGTAATCATGATGTTGATGTAATCGGGGTCGATCACGCCCAGCCCGACCGGCGCAGGACGGATCTCCGGCTCGCCGAGCATCACGTCATTGAGCAGATTGGTGAGGGTCAGCCCGTAGAGGCCGGTTGAGATTCCCAGCTTGAGGCAGGTCAGCAGCATATCAACCGGATCGGAGTTCAGGTTGGTCGAGCATTTCACCACACCCTTGACAATCTCCGCATTCGAGCCGCCCGGCAGGATGTTCAGCTCCTGCCACTTTTTGTAGCGGGGGGCGTATGCCAGTTTTTCCACCAGCTCCATCTTCTGGTATTCGGGTTTGTACAGGTCATCGAGCACCTTCTGTGCTACCGCGAGCGCGTTTTCGTATTTGTCCCCCTGCTCGATCCCGAACAGTTCACAGAGATGGGCAAGCGCCTTTTCGCCCTTGATGACCCCCTTGGCCAGGGCGGTATTTTTGAGGTTGAGCGCGGTATTTTCCACAACATGGATGTAGCAGCCCGATCCGGACGCGACCGCACGCAGGAAATTGCGGGCAACGATCACATCGGCGGTGGCGCCGCAGATCCCGCGTCCGGCATCCGGTGTGATCCGGCAGGGACCGTTGGAGCAAAGCCGGCAGCAGACCCCCTGCAAGCCGAACCCGCATTTGACCGACTGATCCTCCACCCTGTGATGGGAGGTCTGCATTGGCAGAGAACGGATGTAGCTTTCGAGCGGCTTGTCCGCACTTTGACAGGTGTTGCATCCATAACACTGGTTCATAAAAATTCCTCCTTTATAGTCGAAATACTTCAAAAGAACCGAAGCATCCTTTTGAAGTCTGCGGTCAAAAGACCACAGGGAGCCGCCAAAAACGGCTCTGTTTCGTATCTTTTGCAGAGGGCTTTTCTCCCGCCCTCTTTTGCCGCCCCAGGTTCTAACGGGCGTTGGAACTGTCATCGAATAAAAGCTGGTAAATGGTATGCCGCTGCAATTCCGCATTGATTGTCCGTTGGATTTCGCAGAGGCGGCTGTTGGTTGGGCAGGCCCCATACCGGTTCCGCCAGGGGCATTCGAACGCCGGATCAATGCAGGCATTGACCCGAAAGTCCTCCCCCATCGCATCGAGCAGGTCAAAGAGGGTCCATGTACGCAGGTCGGCGGTCAGGGTGCATCCTCCCCCCGTACCGCGTGCTACCTCGAGATACCCCGCCCTTTCCAGCTTCCGGATGATCTTATAGGCAAACGAGGAGGGAACCAACTGCTGCTCGCAGACCTGCGCCAGATGCCGGCGTTTCCCGTCCGAGAGAGCGCGGAGAATCCGCAGGGCGTAGTCGGTCTCGCGTGTGATAAACAAGTGCAACCCTCCTTTGTTAACAGAATATCAAATTGGATAAACCTTGTCAACAATATTTTTCAAAAATCTTCCCAGTTTTTTTGCATATTTTATAAAATTTTATGCAAAAAGGCAAAACCGAAGGGTCTCACCCAGGATCACAGAAACCTGCCAGCCGCAAACGGAAAAACCGGCGCGCTTCCAGCCGGGAAAAGGCCCATTTCCCGCAATCCGGCGGCTTGACAACCCGTCCGCGGTATGCTAGAATAAACCATACCGCGTGTGTCAGGCTGGAAGTGCGCCTTTGCGCCGCCTGTTTGCAGCGAGTCTTACAGAAATGAGGAAACAGAATGTACGCAGTCATTTGTACTGGCGGAAAACAGTACCGCGTTTGCGAAGGCGATGTTGTTTTTATTGAGAAGCTTGACGCCGAAGTGGACGCAACGGTCAATTTCGATCAGGTTCTGGTCGTAGGCAAGGATGAAGGCATGGTCGTCGGCGCTCCGACGGTTGACGGTGCGGTTGTCACCGGCAAGGTGCTCAAAAACGGCAAATCCAAAAAGGTAACCGTTTTTACCTACCGTCCGAAGAAGGGCTCTTCCCGCAAACTGGGCCACAGGCAGCCCTATACCAAAGTTGAAATCCAGTCGATCAAGGCTTAATTTTGTGATTTGAGAAAGCAGAGGTGTTAGTTCATGGCACATAAGAAAGGCGTAGGCTCTACCAAAAACGGACGCGATTCCGAATCCAAACGGCTTGGTGTAAAACGCGCGGACGGGCAGTTTGTTCTGGCGGGCAACATCCTCGTCCGGCAGAGAGGCACCCACATCCATCCGGGCACCAATGTCGGCAAAGGTTCCGACGATACCCTGTTTGCACTCACTGACGGTATTGTCAAGTTTGAGCGCATGGGCCGTGACCGCAAAAAGGTCTCAATCGCGCCTGCACAGTAACCTTGTAGAAAAGGTCCCGAGTGGTTTTCACTCGGGATTTTTTATTCTGTTTTGGGAACACTATGCTCTGTTTGGAAGCGGGTAGATCCGGTGGTTTTCCGAACAGGCGCTGGGACAAAGGACAAGTGGAGGAATCAGATGTTTGTCGATAAGGTGAAAATCAGGATTAAGGCGGGGGATGGCGGCAACGGCGCGGTCAGCTTCCACCGGGAAAAGTATGTGGCAGCAGGCGGTCCGGACGGTGGGGATGGCGGCCGCGGCGGAAATATCGTTTTTGTTGCGGATACCAATTTATCCACGCTGGTGGACTTCAAATTCAAAAAGCGCTACTTTGCAGAAAATGGAAAAAACGGCGCAGGAAAGCGGTGCAACGGCAAAAGTGCGCCCGACCTCACGATCCGGGTGCCCAAAGGGACGGTCGTGCGCAACGCGGAAACCGGGCGGATCATGGCAGACCTTTCGGAAGATGAGCCGGTGGTGGTGGCACGCGGCGGCAAAGGCGGATGGGGCAACAGCCATTTTGCAACCGCCACCCGTCAGGTCCCCCGCTTTTCCAAGCCCGGGCTGCCTGGGGAGGAATATGAGGTTGAGCTGGAACTGAAGCTGCTCGCGGATGTGGGGCTGGTTGGGTTCCCGAATGTGGGGAAATCCACCCTGATTTCGGTGGTGAGCGCGGCAAAGCCGGAGATCGCCAACTATCATTTTACCACGTTGACCCCGGTGCTTGGCGTGGTTTCGGTCGAGGAGGGGAAATCGTTTGTCATGGCGGATATCCCCGGCCTGATCGAAGGGGCAAGCGAAGGGGTCGGGCTGGGGCATGAGTTCCTGCGCCACGTGGAACGCTGCCGGCTGATCGTGCATGTGGTGGATGTCTCAGGAATGGAAGGGCGCGACCCGGTCGAAGATTTCAAGGCGATCAACGCGGAGTTGGAAAATTTCAATGCGGAACTTGCGGCGCGGCCGCAGATCGTCGCCGCGAATAAATGCGACATGGCCGATGAAGAGCAGATCGCATCCTTCCGGGCGTTTGTCGAGGGGCAGGGGTATGCGTGTTACCCGATCTCCGCGCCGATCAGCGAGGGAACGCGGGAGCTGGTGTTCGCCGTTTCCCGGATGCTGGACACCCTGCCGCCGATCAAACAGTATGAGATCGACCATGTACCGCTTGCCGAGTCGGAGCGGTTCGCCAGAAATGTATTTGATGTGCGGGTGGAAGACGGTATCTATCTTGTCACCGCCGACTGGCTGATGCCTACCCTTGGGATGGTCGATATGGACGACTATGAAAGCCTGCAATATTTCCAGCGGGTTCTGCGCCAGAGCGGGATCATCGATCGGTTGGAAGAGATGGGGATTCAGGAGGGGGATACGGTCAGCATCCTGAATTTTGAATTTGAATACATTAGATAGGACGTGGTTGGAATGCGGGAAACAGGGCATTCGTCTGCCGATCCGAGACTGCTCAGTCCGCTGACACTGGCCTTTCTCGGGGATGCGGTCTATGAGCTTTGCGCCCGGCAGCGGATTGTTGACGAAGGGAACCGGCCGGTCAATGAGATGCACCGCCGGACGGTTTCGCTGGTCAATGCAGGCGCACAGTCAGGGGCGTTCGAGCGGATTTCCGAACTGCTGACCGATGAAGAATTAGCGGTCTACAAGCGGGGACGCAACGCGAACGCCTCAAGCGTGCCGAAACATGCGGACATAGCAGACTATCGCCGGGCGACCGGGGTGGAAGCGCTGTTCGGGTACTTATACATCAAGGGGGAGATCGACAGAATCAATCAGCTCTTTGAACTTGCGAACTGCGCAGGAGAAGGGTAAAGATCGGAGGACGGACGTTTATGGGCCACCCGGATCAGGGAAGGAAATACAGGGAAGGGTTATTGGATTTGCTGTTCACTGCGACAGGATGTCTGGTTTTGGCGCTGGGAATGCAGATGTTCATTGCCCCGAATCAGATCGCGCCTGGGGGCGCAAGCGGACTTGCGGTCGTATTGCACAGCCTGATTCCCGTAGTTGGGATTGGGTCATGGTCGTTTTTCGTCAATATTCCGCTGCTGCTGATCGGGCTGAAATTCCTGGGCTGGGCATTTACCCTCAAGACCCTGGGGACGGTGGTTCTGATGTCCGTCATGATTGATTATGGGGTGCAGTGGGCGCCGGTCTACCGGGGGGACGTCCTGCTCGCCTGCCTGTTCGGCGGGGCACTGCTCGGAGCGGGGATGGCGCTCGTTCTGATGCGTGGTTTTACCACCGGAGGCACCGACATCCTCTCCCGCCTGTTCCAGCTGAAATTCCCTTATGTCCAGCTTGGACGGCTGCTGCTGTTGATAGACCTGTTTGTGATCGCGCTGTCCGCAGTGGTATTCGGAACCATCGAAACGGCGCTCTACGGGGTGGTAACCGTGTTCACCTGCGCGCGGGTCATTGATACTGTGCTTTATGGCTTAGATACCGGCAAACTGCTGCACATCATTTCAGCGGCACATGCTGAAATCGCCCGCCGGCTGATGGATGAGCTGGGGCGCGGGTGTACGATGCTCAAGGCCGCCGGTGGATACACCCGCACCGAAACCCAGGTGCTGCTTGTCGCGGTCCGGCGGCAGCAGTATGTCCCGCTGCGCAGGCTGGTGCATGAGATTGACCCCAAGGCGTTTATCATCGTCAGCGATTCCACCGAGGTGCTCGGCCTGGGATTCAAGACAGCGTAAGTTTGGTTCCAGACCAAACTTACAGTCGCAAAGCGCCTTCCTCGGGG
The DNA here is from genome assembly GCF_009917605.1 of Anaerotruncus sp. 1XD42-93. Lineage (NCBI taxonomy): Bacteria > Bacillati > Bacillota > Clostridia > Eubacteriales > Oscillospiraceae > Anaerotruncus > Anaerotruncus sp. 1XD42-93. The sequence continues at coordinate 8,304 of NZ_QZEG01000061.1, forward strand.
CTTCTCGGGTCTGCGCAGCGGACCCGAAGCGCGGCTGCCGCCGCGACGCCCCTGCGGGCTGTCTTGCGGGCTAGGGGTCAGCGACCCCTCCCCGCAGGCCCCACCCCGGCAAGCGGGGCGGGGTTCTTCTTTTTCACAATTTAAAGTGTTACTTAATTTTTTTCAAAAAATTGTGGGGGCGAAGGGCAATAGGGCAGCGTAAGTTTGGCTCCAGACCAAACTTACAGGCGCAAAGCGCTTTCCTCGGGGCTTCTCGGGTCTGCGCAGCGGACCCGAAGCGCGGCTGCCGCCGCGACGCCCCTGCGGGCTGTCTTGCGGGCTAGGGGTCAGCGACCCCTCCCCGCAGGCCCCACCCCGGCAAGCGGGGCGGGGTTCTTCTTTTTCACAATTTAAAGTGTTACTTAATTTTTTTCAAAAAATTGTGGGGGCGAAGGGCAATATGGCAGCGTAAGTTTGGCTCCAGACCAAACTTACAGGCGCAAAGCGCTTTCCTCGGGGCTTCTTGGGTCTACGGCCCGGACTGCAAGCCGCAGCGAACGTTTCGAGGCCAACCGCCACAGGCGGCTCTTAGGCCGAGATCGCGGCTGCCGCCGCGACGCCCCTGCGGGCTGTCTTGCGGGCTAGGGGTCAGCGACCCCTCCCCGCAGGCCCCACCCCGGCAAGCGGGGCGGTTCGATCCGTTTCCGTTTGCCGCAAGACATGGCCCTCTACAGAAAAGAACTCCCTCCGGGTCATGCGGACTCGGAGGGAGTTTCGGATCAATCTGGTTTTTCGATTGTGCATCCTTCAATCGCTTGAAAACGGTGAAAAGGCCGTTTTCAAGCCTGCGGTGCCAAGCATCGCAGAAGGCCGCTTTTCATGGCCCCGATTCGGATTGCATCGTCAGCGGCCAACAGCATCTTTCCGCGGATTTTGCGGATATCTGCCTGCCATTTCAATAAGGTGTGATCCTTTTGAAAAGGTAAGGCGCGCTGACCGTCAAAAGAGAGGAAAAGTTAGTGGCTACAGTCGGTTGCATTGCTGCCGGATTTCTTCGCCTGCGAGCTTTTCTGGGAATAAGCGTTGCGGCCGGTGTTGTTCGAAACCGAGTTGGAAGTGGTGTTGCCGTACGCATTGTTCGTGGTATTGGATGCGCTGTTCTGCGCCTTGTTGGTGGCCTTGTTGTTTGCCTTGTTCTGAGCCATTTTGTTCACCTCTTTTCTTTCAGGAATACATTCTTAATCACTTGAAAAAAATCCGGTTTTTTTCAAGCGGACGGGCGGTGCCCGTCGTAGGCTGTGCAGTTTGGACAACAACCGATTTTCACGGCTCCCGTCGGCATTATACCGCCGGCTTCCGGAAGAATGGCTGTGAAGTTGTCCGCTTATAGTATGAAACCGGGCGGACAGATTATACAGAGCCGCCGCAGAGGAAATTTTTGAATCTGTATCGGAAATTTGTAAAATAGATATTCTCCCGCACAGGGGAATGTGGTATAATAACCATAATATTGGGGCCGTTGCTCGGAGGCTGCTCCATTCACCAAAAAATATAATTTCAGGTGTATTTTGCTTATTGGGTTTTTTAACAGTTTTTCCAGACTGTTTTTAGGGCTTGTTTGAAAATAGAGAAATAGACGGATGGTTCGCAAAAAGTGAGCGGCTGCAAGGAAAAAAGCACAGGAATACTTGCTGTATTCCGCGCATTTTTGACGCGGCAGCTGCCGCTTTTTGTAGAAAAAGACGACTATTTCGATTTTTCAAACAGCCCCTAATCCCCGTCAAAGCTAATTTACAACGATAGCATCCTAAAAAATGGAGGGATTCAGATGTTAACCACTTCCCTGAACCTTGCGCCGAAATACGACTATCTCGCAGAAAAATTCCAGAAGGCATATGCTTTCCTGCGTCGCGACGATCTCGCCCAGCTGGAGACCGGCAGCCATCCGATCGACGGGGAGGATGTGGTCGCAAATGTGCAGCGATACACCACTATGCCCAAAGAGCAGGCCCGTTTTGAGAGCCATGACCGCTTCTTTGACATCCAGTTTATGGTTGAAGGGGAAGAACTGTTCGGCTACGTCCCGCGCGATCTGGTATCGAGCGAACCTTACGATGCACAAAACGACATGACCTTCCACGCCGAGCCGGAAAACCCGCTGGCCGCCAGCTATATCCTGCTGAAAAAGGGTGACCTTGCGATCGTCCCGCCCGAGGATGCCCACAAACCCCGCTGTGCCGCAGGGGAGCCGAAACCGGTTGTCAAGATTGTAGTAAAGGTCCGGGTGTGAACAGACGATGGTAAAAGGCGTTTTATTCGACATGGATGGCCTGATGTTCGACACCGAACGGCTCGGACAGGCAGGCTGGCAGCAGGCGGGAAAAGAGCTTGGTTTCCCGATCACTGAGGCATTTGTGAGCCGGATTCGCGGCCGCAATGAAACTGACGGCAAGGCGGTTGCTGCGGAGATTTTCGGTCCTTCGTTCGATTTTCCAAAGGCGCGTGCAATCCGGTTCGCCTACGTGGATCGGGTTGTCCGTACCGAAGGGATGCCGCTCAAGCCCGGTCTGCTGCGTTTGCTTGATGCCCTGAAACAACGGGGAATCCCCACTGCGCTCGCGACCTCTACCCGCCGTTCCACGGCATTTGACTATCTGAAAATTGCGGGTGTGGAGGACTTTTTTTCGGCAGCGGTCTGCGGGGATGAAGTGGTCCACTCCAAGCCGGAACCGGAAATTTTTCTGAAAGCGGCTGAAAAATTGGGCGCGGAACCGTCCGCATGTATCGTGCTCGAGGACAGCCCCAGCGGGGTGGAAGCCGGGTTCCGCGCAGGCTGCATGACTGTGATGGTCCCCGACCTGACCCCGCCGGACGACCGGCTCCGCACGATGTACCGCGCGTGTGTCAAGACGCTCGAAGAGGTAATCCCGTTTCTTGATATCTGGTAAATCCAGGGGGGTTGTATATCTATCGCAGGGAGCTGCAGAAAGGCTTCCTGCTTCCTGTCCCCGGGCTTTCCTTTGTGAACGTTCTGTGTTATAATCAAGAATATTTAAATAGAGATCTCTGGAACGGTCATAAAAGGGAGGGGGCGGGAAATGCTGGCAGCAGGTGCATGGCTTGGAAGCCATGCAGAAGAAAACAAGTTTGAACAGCTTTATCTTGCCTACCGGCAGGTCATGTTTTACGCCGCGAACAGCATCCTGAAAGACCCCGCGATGGCCGAGGATGCGGTTCACCAGGCGTTCATACGGATTCTGAACCATATGGGTAAAATTGGCGAAGTACACTGTCCCCAAACCAGGAGTTTCGTGGTTATTATAGTGAGGAATGTTGCTATCAACCTGTACAACAGCCGGAAAAAACAGCTTGCCCTTTCGCTTGACGAGCTGGCGGAATGGACGCCGGATGAAGCGGCGTCTCCGTCGGACGAACTGGAGGCAAAAGAAGGGAGCCTGCATCTTGCACAGCTGATGGCGCGCCTTCCGGATGGCTACCGGAGCGTTCTGCTGCTCAAGTACGACAACGGGTATTCCACTGCTGAGATTGCCTCGATGCTGGGGCTTACGGAGGAGAACGTCAAAAAGCGCTTGCAGCGGGCGCGAAAAAAGCTACAGGAAATTTTGGAGCGCGAGGGGGTGAACCGCATATGATGGATGACGAACTGGAACAGCTGCTGGGGCGCGCGGCCGCGCAGGCGAGGGATCTCTCGTTCGCCCCACTTCCGGACGACAGCCAACTGGATCACCCGTTTTCGGAGCTTTTTGAGAAAAAGATGGAGGTGCTTTGCCGCCAGCAGAAGAAACGTCGTTTCAACTGGACCCGATTCAGCAGGCGTGCGGCTGCATTCGCGGTGGTTTCAATGGTGGGACTTTCGGTTCTCGTGCTCAGTGTGGACGCATGGCGGGAAACCCTGTTCGAGATGGTGGAGAAAAAACACGCCGACTATTCAGAAATCCTGTTCGAATCCAAGGACGGGAGTGGGGTATTGGACAGCCAGTTTGTCCTGACAGAGCATCGCCCGGCCTACCTTCCCGAGGGCTACCAGCTGACCCGCCAGTGGCTGGACGCGAGCAGCAACGATATGGTGTTCACCACTCCGGAGGACAAAATGATCAACTTCCAGCAGGCAGTCAACGCCAAGGAAGGGTTCGCCCGCAGTGTCGGGATCAACACCGAAGGTTCCGAACTGGTCCCGTTTGACCTGAACGGTTATCCGGGACATAAGATGACCAATGGGGACATGCAGTTTGTCCTTTGGAATGATAACTATTACAACTATATGCTGATTACCCAGCTCTCAATGGAGGAGACCATCCAGATTGCGGAGAGCGTAACCATCGCACCGGAGAGCAGCTATCACCCACCCGAGCTGGCAGTCCCTTCCTATACCTTGCAGGAGGATTATTCTGTGAATCAGGCGATGCAGAATGGGGATGTTGTCATCACCGATGGCGGCGTGCAGAATGCCGGGGAGATCAGCAGCCTGTTGGCGGCGATTGATGCGGAAGAGCCATATATTGTCCGAATTACGGATTTTACCGTAACAGCGGAGGAAGCCCGGCAGGAGCAGATCGAGAGTTTCCAGCCCGGAGATCCGGTCATCAAGGAACTTTATTTTGATGGACAGCGGATTCATTATACGCTTGATTTTCTGCGCGCCCATTCCTCTTTCGGGCGAAATGGGGCTGCCCTCGAGGTGCGGCAGGACGCGGATGGAACTGTCAGGCTCGTATTGATTGCGCGTACCGGTCAGCAGGTCACTGTTTGCAGCTATAACTAAGAACCTGTATTCATAATCAGGGGATGCCGGTTTTGCTGCCCCGCAGGGCGAAAAAATGCAGGCAATGCTTTGGATTGTTCAACGCGGCAGGCCGGCAAAAGGCCCGCTCAGACGGTTCCGAGTGGCTGTGAATACGGCTTCTTTTCAGGTGCGCAGCAGACCTGTCTGTGATTGTGCGGAGCCGGGAACACTAAAAAAACGTCTGATGGGCAGACAAACAGGAAATACTCTAGCTCCCCTTAGCTTTGATTTGCAGTCAGAGCCAAGGGGAGTTTTTTTGCAGAAAAACTTGCTAAAGAGATAAAACAGATTCCAGCAGATCAGCCGCACAGGCCACCAGGTGCTGACAAGGCCGCCTGCCGTAGTAAGCATCGGTCCGGGCAGAAGGGGCATTTGGATTCGAATCCTTACCCTCTTCACCCAGCAGCTCCCGGCAAAGGATCGCTCCATTTTTGATGCGGAATGTCTCCACCAGCTGCTGTACCATTGCGTAAGTGCGCTTTTTTTCCTCCTGATCGGTCGGGGACTCGTATCCCCGCAGCGCCGATGCAATCAGTACCATCCCTGAAACTGCGCCGCAGGTTTCCCGCAGCCTGCCGATGCCGCCGCCGAATCCCGAGGCCAGCCGCGCCGCCTGTTCCACCGTCATCCCCAGTTGTTCCGCGTATGCCGCGACAACCGACTGCGCACAGTTATAACCTGATAGAAACAGCCGCTCCGCCCGTTCTCCATAGGTACCCAACGAAATCTCCCCTTTCTTCTGTCCATTCTACCAGATTTATGGTATCATATCCAGAGGAAGGGGGATTTTATATGCAGATTCGCTTGCCGGAATCGGTAAAGCCGCTGATGGGACGGTTGGAAGCCGCTGGATTTGAGGTCTTTTGCGTGGGCGGCTGCGTCCGGGACAGCCTGCTCGGGCGGAAGCCGGACGACTGGGACCTCACAACTTCCGCTCTCCCCCAACAGATGGAAACGGTCTTTGCCGGTTGGCGGGTGCTCGCAACCGGGCGCAGGCATGGAACCATTACGGTTGTTTCAGATAGCCAACCGGTGGAGATCACCACCTTCCGGGTGGATGGCGGTTACCGGGATGGGCGGCATCCGGAACAGGTCACCTTTACCCCGCATCTGGCAGACGACCTTGCGCGGCGGGATTTCACCGTCAATGCGCTCGCCTACTCCCCCCATACCGGGATTGTCGACCGGTTTGACGGGGTGGGTGACCTCCGCCGCAGGGTCATTCGCGCGGTCGGGAACCCGTGTCTCCGGTTTGAGGAGGACGCGCTCCGGATCGTCCGGGCCTTGCGGTTCGCCTCGGTGCTGGGATTCCCGATCGACCCCGCAACTGCCGAAGCCCTACGCAGCCATCGCCAGCTGCTGGAAAAGGTCTCTGCCGAGCGCCTGTTCACCGAGCTTTGCAAACTGGTCTGCGGCGAAACCGCCGACACCGTGATCCAGCAGTTTCCAGAGGTTATCGCGCTGCTTATCGATCATTTTTCCCCCGACGGAATGCGGCTGCATCCGCTGCCCGCCCTGCCTGGCATCCGGCTTGCCATGCTGATGCACGCGTTTTCCCCTGCCCAGGCGGATGCCGTATTGCTCCGCCTGAAAGCGGACCGCGCTGCACGCCGGACGGTCACAGCGCTGCTCTCCCGCCGTGACCAACCACTCCCATCCAGCCGCGCGGGGATACGGCAGCTTGTTTCCGAACTGGGGGTGCAGCCCTTACGCGACCTACTGGCATTTCAGGGGGCGTTGGGACGTGAAACCGGGCCAGCGTGTCACTGGCTGGAACGGATTCTGGCGGATGGGGACTGCTGGAATCTGGGGATGCTGGCTGTAGATGGGCACGACCTGCTGTCGGCTGGAATCCCGGCAGGGCGGGAACTCGGAGAGACTCTGCGGTTCCTGCTTATGCAGGTGGTCAAAGGCCGGCTTCCCAATCAGAAATCTGAACTACTGCGGGCAGCCACTGCAAACGGTACCCGAGGTGCGCCTTAGAACCTGCTACGCATCTAAAGTTTTACTCAATTTTTTCCAAAAAATTGCGGGGTCGAGGGGCAGTGGGACAGCGTCAGTTTGGTTCCAGACCAAACTGACAGGCGCAAA
>NZ_QZEG01000062.1:0-15133 GCF_009917605.1 Anaerotruncus sp. 1XD42-93
ATATCATGTCGATGCTGTTCCCTCGCCATTTTTCTGCCCTCCTGCTACTTTGAGGACTATTATAGCACATTCCTATTGACGACACAACCTAGATGACATAGGATAATGGTCTTCTAAAAACTGTAATCCAAAATCCATGCTGAAAGAATCAGTACCTTGTTCGTGGGAGTAGAGCAAAAGCTGTTTGGTAAGAGTTTTAAATACTTTTTGGTAATAGCTGGATGCACCTGCCTGTACGAGTGCTTCCCCGGTTTGGTTGATCAGTTGCTGCAAAGTTAATTTTTCCATCGTGCGTTCCTCCTTAAGTGAATTGATAAAATACACTTAAATCTTGATGGATTATGGAAAGTAAATCAACTAAAGAATCCTTTATTTATAAGGATTTCTATCATTAACTTTGTATAATGTATAGCTTTTCATAACCCACATTATGTGAAGCTTCACATAATGTGGGCAAAAGTACAACCTCCTACAATTTTGCAGCCTGCCTGTCCGAAGCCGGCAAGCGCGTCCTGCTGGTCGATTTCGATCCCCAGGCCAGCCTGACCATTCTGTACGGTATCGACCAACCGGATGAACTGGAATTTACCATTTGTGGTTTGATGAAAGCCTGCGCCGAGGATAAAGAGATGGCTGCTGAAGCCTGTATTCTCCACGAGCATACCGTAGACCTGATCCCCAGCAGTATTGAGCTTTCTACCTTGGAAATCTCCCTGGTGGGGGTAATGAGCCGGGAACACATCTTAAAGCAGGTCCTTGCCCCTCTGCGTTCCTGGTATGATTACATCATTATCGACTGTCCTCCCTCTCTGGGGCTGCTGACCGTCAACGCCCTGACTGCCTGTGACCGTGTGCTTATCACCACTACCCCGCAGTTTTTCTCCACCAAGGGCTTGGAGCTGCTGATCGATTCCATCCGGCAGACCAGAGCAAGGCTGAATCCCAACATCGGCGTGGACGGGATGCTCATTACCATGTACGCGGAACGCACCCGCATCGCCAAGAAAATCTACGAGATGACCGCCGAGGCTTTTGAGGGAGCCATCCCTATCTATAAGAACCTGTATTCACAAGGAGAAAAGAACGTGGTAAAATAGAGATATGGAAGAAAAAGGACGGGAGTCGTACCCTAGGTTGTGTCCCTAAAGTCAAGAAATAGCAATCCAAACAAAAACAGCGACAAAATGAACAAGGGAAAGGAAAGATTTAGAACCCGTATTCACAACCATTCGACACCGTCTGAGCGGGTCTTTTGCCGGCCTGCCGCGTTGAAAAATCTTGCAATACACAAAGTATTGTCTGCGTTTTTTCGCCTTGCAGGGCAGCAAAATCCCCCGCCCATCCGGTATCCTCTGATTATGAATACAGGTTCTTACATCTCAGAGCAAGGAGCCAGCTATATGATCCCGCCACAGAGCAATATTTCTGAGCCGTAGCCGGTAGATTGGTGGTTATATAAGGTGCGCCATTTGCTTGAGTGTTTCTTCCAAAAGCTCATATGGTTTCTCAGAATTGCCACAAGGTATGACAAGTTAGATGCCTCGTTTCTCTCCTTTGTTTTCCTTGCTTTTATCGCTATTTTGTTGATTTAGCTCAGCCTTTTTGGTTTTTCAAACAAGGCCTACTCGATCTTCGCCGAAATATTGGCAGCATCGGGCTCATCGACAGGCCGACGACACCATACTTTGATATTCTCCGCACATAGAACCGCTCTGCCCGGCAGAATGACGATAGACCAAAGGGGTGCTGTTCACCATCCTCATCGTCCTATTCAAAGCCGCCGAGTTCTATGCATGATGGATTTTTCGTCAGCTTCAATAAACTCTTTATCTTCTTGGATAGGCGGCTGTCGGCAGTCTCCGCCGACAGTTTCCTTAGCTTTGGATTGCAGATTTTATAAATAGATTAAACAGCCGCACTTGCTTTGCGAGTGCGGCTGTTTTTATGTCCCGGCAGGATCACTGAACACCGATTCGATCACCCGATCGGAGCAGGCGGGCGAATACCGCCAGCGGATGATGTGTCCTTCGGAAATAAAATAGGGGCTGGGTGCGGTGTGATAGGATGCGTCGAACGCATCAACAATAATCAATTTGGCCTTCATCTTCTCCGGAATCAGGCTTTTTATGTAGACGCTCGCATGCTGCCCAACCGCGATTCCCTCCCGCGGTTCTGCCAACCCTGCAAGATTGGGGGTCAGTTCGACAAATACCCCGTAATCTTCGATCGAACGAACCACCCCGGCGACCGTTTCTCCTGCATGGAAGAGGGCGGCATTTTCCTCCCAAGTGCCGAGCAATTCCTTATGAGAGAGGGAAACCCGGCCTCCCGGCTCGACCGCGCGCACCACCGCTTTGATCTCCTGAGACGGACGGAAGCGGTCACGTGGATGAGAGATGCGGGAAATCGAGATCGCGTCGATTGGGATGAGGGATGGCAGCCCACAACCGATATCCACGAAACAGCCAAACGATTCCAGATGGGTTACCCGCCCGTCGATCACATCGCCCGGAACCAGACGAGAGATGTACTGTTCCAGACAGTCCTGCTGGACCTGCCGACGGGAGAGACGTGGAACCACCGCGCCATTTTCCGAGCGGGAAAATCCTGTAATCCGATAGCAGACCGGCTTATTGACTCGCGAGATGATCGCGATATCACGGGTTGTCCCTTCGGCGATCCCAAGCGCACCCTCCTCCCGCGGAATGATCCCCCGATAGCTGCCCATATCAACAATCAGGTTGTGCTCCGAATCACAGACGACCGCCCGGCTTTCCAGAATTTTTCCGGTGAGCTGTGCCTCCTGAAGCGTAGCCAGAGATTTAAACGACTGTCGGTTTGCAGCGGTGTCGAGCAGCATGCCTTCGGGTTTGAAATGAAACATTTTGAAGCCCCTCCTCTTTGTACATACCACACTATATGCGGTCCCGTCATGCGGTATGCCCACTGTGACCGAGGAGGCGGAGAAAAAAGAACCGGGTAAATTTATCAAACATGCTGGACGAAAAAACAGGTCGGGGAAATCTGGTAGAAATATCTTGTCGGTAAACTGCTGGAATAACAGCTTACCGACAAGTTGTTTTTTCAAATCGGTCGAGGGAAAACGAGCAGCGAAGAATAGAACCGACTTACGTTTCAACAATACCCCAGTCTGTCACGATCCGTTGAAATGATTCAGATGTAGCCTTTTCCGCAGATTTCCTGTACCCGTTCCCGGGGAAGCTCCTGCCAGCTCACCGGTTCGGACGGATTATCGGTCCGCGGCAGCAGGAATTTTTCGTACCACCCTACATCCCGCCACGCGCCCAGCTTGTAGCCGGCGTCTTTCCAGACACCTACCCGTTCAAACCCCATCTTTCGATGGAGACGATCACTGGCGGGGTTAGGCTGGGTCACAGCACCGTAGGCTCCGATATATCCCTGAGCGGTCAGCAGCTCGAGCAGTGTCTGGTAGAGATATTTTCCAAGTCCCTGCCTGCGCCGATCCTGTCGCACATAGATCGAAAGCTCTACCGACCACTGGTAAGCCTTCCGAACTCCCAAAGCTCCCGCATAGGCATAGCCTATGATCTCCCCGTTCTCCTCACAAACCAGCCACGGGTACCGTTTGAGCGTTCGTTCGACGCGGGCCGTGAACTCTTCCAGTGTGGGCGGCTCATATTCAAAACTGACCGATGTTTCGGCGACATACGGTGCATAGATATCCCGTACGGCCGGGATATCTGCCGGCTGAATCATTCGAATCTGTCTGCTCATAGCAATCTCCTCTCCTGTGGTTGGAACTCCGCTTTTCCTGTACTATACCATACGCCCGACAAAAAGACAACCGCTGCTCCATCCTGGCAAGGTGGGGCAGCGGTTAAGGGCACATTATTTGCCCGGATTTTCCCGGATCACGAGGTCGTCATCCTCCACATCGATCTCAAGGCAGGTATTGGGCGCAAGGTCTTTTGCGATCATCATCCGGGCCAGCATCGTCTCTACCTTATGCTGCAAAAACCGTTTCAGCGGGCGGGCGCCGTAAACCGGGTCATACCCACAGTCAACGATCTTCTGTTTCGCCGCATCGGTTGCCGAAAGAAACAGCTGTTTATCGTTCAGGCGTTTTTGCAGGTCCGCCAAAAGCAGATCCACAATCCTGGTTGTCTCGGATTTGGTCAACGGCTTGTAGAATACAATTTCATCCAGCCGGTTCAGGAACTCGGGCCGGAACTGCTGCTTGAGCAGGGTATCAACGTCCTTCCGCGCCTCCTCGGTGATCTGCCCGTTCTGGTCGATACCGTCCAGAATATAGGGCGAACCGAGGTTTGAGGTCAGGATGATGATGGTATTTTTGAAATCGACTGTCCGGCCCTGCGAATCGGTGATCCTTCCGTCGTCCAGTACCTGAAGCAGGATGTTGAACACATCCGGATGCGCCTTCTCGATCTCATCGAACAGGACGACCGCATATGGTTTGCGTCGTACCGCCTCGGTGAGCTGACCACCCTCCTCATAGCCGACGTATCCCGGAGGCGCCCCAATCAGCCGGCTCACGCTGTACTTTTCCATATACTCGCTCATGTCGATCCGGACGATGTTTTTCTCATCGTCAAACAGCGACTGCGCCAGCGCTTTGGCAAGTTCGGTCTTGCCCACACCGGTCGGACCAAGGAAGAGGAACGACCCGATTGGACGGTTGCGGTCCTGAATCCCCGCACGTGACCGCAGAATCGCTTCCGCAACTTTGGTAACCGCCTCATCCTGCCCGATCACCCGCTGATGCAGGATGCTTTCCATATTGAGCAGTTTGTCCCGCTCGCCCTCCATCAATCTGGCGACCGGTATTCCCGTCCACCGTCCAACAATCCGCGCAATCTCCTCTTCGGTGACCTTATCCCGCAGCAGGGTGGAATCCTTCTCCGCTTGGCTTGCCATTCGTTCCTCCGCTTCGAGCTGTTTCTGGAGCCCCGGCAGCTTTCCATATTTCAGTTCGGCGGCTCGGTTCAGGTCGTATTCGCGCTCCGCCTTCTCGATGTCCGCATTGACCTGTTCCAGCTCCTCCCGCAGCTTCTGTACCTTGCTGATCGCGTTTTTTTCATTTTCCCAGCGGGCTTTCATCCCCTTGAACTGCTCCCGCATCTCGGCAAGCTCCTTCTGGATCTCTTTCAGATGCTCCTGTGAAAGCTGGTCTTTTTCCTTTTTTAACGCGGCTTCTTCGATCTCATGCTGCATGATCTTGCGGGAGATGTCGTCCAACTCGGTCGGCATCGAGTCCATCTCGGTCCGGATCATCGCACACGCCTCGTCCACAAGGTCAATCGCCTTATCCGGCAGGAACCGGTCGGAGATGTAACGGTTGGAAAGTACCGCCGCCCCGATCAGCGCCTGATCCTGAATTTTCACCCCATGAAACACCTCGTACCGCTCTTTCAAACCGCGCAGAATCGAAATGGTGTCCTCCACCGTCGGTTCAGGCACCATCACCGGCTGAAACCGACGCTCGAGCGCCGCGTCTTTCTCGATATATTGCCGGTACTCGTTGAGGGTGGTCGCGCCGATACAGTGCAGCTCGCCGCGTGCCAGCATCGGCTTGAGCAGGTTGCCCGCATCCATGCTGCCTTCGGTCTTGCCCGCACCTACAATGGTATGCAGCTCGTCGATAAACAGGATGATCCGGCCTTCGCTCTTCCTGATCTCCTGTAATACCGCTTTCAGGCGTTCCTCGAACTCACCGCGGAACTTTGCCCCTGCAATCAGAGCACCCATATCGAGCGAAAAGATCGTGCGGTCCTTCAGGTTTTCGGGCACATCCCCCCGGACGATCCGCAATGCCAGCCCTTCAGCGATCGCAGTCTTGCCAACACCCGGTTCGCCGATCAGGACAGGATTGTTTTTTGTTTTGCGGGAGAGGATGCGGATAACGTTTCGAATCTCGTGGTCCCGCCCGATCACCGGGTCAAGCTTCTGATTGCGCGCCATCTCGACCAGGTCCGATCCGTATTTTTTTAACGCATCATAGGTGGACTCCGGGCTGTCTGAGGTCACGCGGGTATTCCCACGGACGCTGACCAGCGCCTGCAAAAAGCCGTCCTTCGTCATGCCGAACTGCTGGAATATCCGTTTGAGGGCGGCATTGGGTGTCTCGAGCAGAGCCAGCATCAGATGTTCGACCGAGACATACTCATCCTTCATCCGGTCGGCGGTTTTTTCCGCCTGCATAAGTGTGCGGTCTACCTCCTGCGAGACATAAATTTTGTCCCGCTCCCTTCCTGGCCCGCTCACCCGCGGAATCCGCTCGATCTCAGTCTTGACTGCGTGCTGCATGGCAGAAGCATCTATAGCCATTTTTTTCAGCATCTGCCCGATAAGGCCGTCCTCCTGCGCAGTCAGCGCGGCGAGCAGGTGCGGCTGCTCAATCTGCATATTCTCGTATTCGGTTGCAAAATCCTGCGCTGCCTGCAAAGCCTCGAGGGATTTTTGGGTAAATTTTTGAGCGTTCATAAACGACCCTCCCATATTTATGGTATGTATTGGAAACTTTTTGATTAGCACTCTAATACATCGAGTGCTAATTGTATTGTAACCCTACCTTTCAGAAAAATCAAGTACAAATTGTGAATTTTTGCATGCATCCCTTCGGAAGCATCTGTCAGGAGATTTGTACTCGATTGCAGCATACTGATGAAGCCAAAAGGCCGCTGGCATATTCTGCCCTGTCTTTCCAGAATAATATTCTCCGGAGCATAAAAAAGAAGCGCATGTCTAACCAGCGATCTGGCAGATATGCGCTCCTTTTATTTGTTTTTTGGAATCTGGAAAAAAGACATTCCTCCAGAGACTGCTTCCTATAACTGCTACAGCTCCACAGCTCTGGAAATACGCATCATTAGAATCCCAACGCCTAGATCAAAATGCTTCTGTAATGATCTCCTGCGCTTTTTCCTGATCTTCACTTGTTTCTCCCACGATCAACAGAAACAGGTAGTCCCCTTTTTCGATCACCAAACCACGCTGCGATTTTTCGTACTGATCGGGCAGATACTGCTCAAAGGATGCCTGCACATCCGCAAGCCGCTTGTTTAGTCCGTCCAATACCTTCTGCCGGGATTCCGGCTTTGCTTTGACTGCTACGACATTGTCCGCACTGGTCATCGACATCGCCATCTTACCCGCATATTCCTCCACATCGGCTTCCGGATCAATGTAAAACAGGTCTGTGAACAACTGATCGTCGATGTCCGCAGACATCTGAATGCCGACCTCATCTTCAATACGGTCAACCACTGTCTGTAACGTATTTCCATCCTTCATCTGCACCGCATCTGTACCGCCGTCCGCTTTTGAACCGCATCCCGCAAGCATCCCGATGCAGAGCAACACAATCGCCAATCTTATAATCTTTTTCATCTTGTATCTGCTCCTTTTCCAAATTGTCCCGCCTGGGGTTTCATAGATATAGTGTGCCAAAAATCTGTTTTTACTTCATACCCACAAAAAATTTTTCCAAATGGGACAGACAGTGGAAAATGAAGTCTTAATTGATGTTTGGAGCATTTCTGACGTTGCGTTTGCTTGGCACACGAGATGCATTTGGCGTGAAGCGCTGCGGCTCCATGGCCCCAACTACCCCAATGTCAAGCCCAAGGCAAAACTTTTCCGACAAACTTCATAGCTGCTTCGTTGACTGCCTATTTTCCAAAAATTATAATTGAGCGCAGTTTTAGGGTAGCGCTAAGATAATCAGTGATACGAGTGCATCAAGGCGTCCACCCCCGTTTTTTCGTGCAGATGAAAGGCACTCATTTATATACTATAATACGGAAAAAGAAGGGTTCGTCAAATACGCTCTGAAAAACTTGGATTCCCTCGCGTTTATGTAATAATGTATCTCTTGATCCTGGAATATTAAAGGGATTTTGATATCTGCTGTTGGAAATACCGTACAAGTCCACCGTACTGGATATTACCACAGCAAGCAGGGTCGCAGAGCAGATCACGCAGAGAAATTTATACGGAATATATAAAACAGATGTCAACAGGTAGACAGGTTTCTACAGTTAATCTAAAAACCAGACAACTTTATTAAAATTATAGGAAAAGTTGTTGAATCCCAAAAAACTTTATGCTAAATTTCTATTATACAGATGTTAGAAAATAACAGGAACCGCATCTGACTAATTACGGAAAAGGAGCGAGATTATGAAAAGAAGGATTCTTAGCATCGTACTGCTTGTCGCCATGTGCACGACCTTGCTGGCGGGCTGCGGCCAGAAGTCCGCAACATGGAAGGTCACCTGCCCTTGGGCCCCCTCTGGCGTAGCCGCCATGGTGAGCCAGCAGGCAGCTACCAAGTCCACCAGCTATTCCGACTCCATCACCCTGGTGGCCGAAGCCATCAAGGGAGATGCCGCCACCGTAAATACCTGGGTGGCTGATACCAAGGCAAATGATACCGAGTTGGTTTTCGTGGGCGAGGGGCTGCTGTCCATCACCTCCATTTTGGATCCAGCCAAGATGCAGTTTGGGTATGAGGACTTTGCATTTGTGGAAAACCTGTATTCCTCCATCTTCGTCCTCTCCGCCGATGCCAAGCTGAACATCAGCAGCGTGTCTGATCTGGAAGCCTATGTCCAGCAGGGAACGGAAATCAGCGTGGCAGTCAACGGCGCCACCAGCTCCGAGGCGTTCTTGGCCGCGTCTCTGTTCGGTGCCATGGGCGCGGGAGACAAGCTGAAGCTGACACCTTATCAGTCTGCCGCTGAAGCAGCCCAGGCTGTAGCCCGGGGCGAGACACAGTTCGCCGTTTCTCACCAGTCCCAGATTCTGGAGACCTACCAACAGAATGGCGTAACCATTGTGTGCGCCTTTGACGAGGGCAATATCGAAAACGGCCCCTTTGCTGGTGTAGAGGGCGTGGGCCAGCATGGTTTCCCTTACTTCCGCAACCGTTGCTTCGTCATGGCCCGGGCTGGCACCGATGAGAAGAAGGTCGCCGAGCTGAAAGAGCTCTACGGCAAGATCCTGGCGGACGCAGAAGTCGTGGAGTGGCTCCAGGATACCATGCTGCTGGAAGTGGACACCATGTCTGTCGCGGACGTGGAGGCCCATGTGGAAAACGTGAAGAGCATCGTCAACGAGTATAAGGACATCGTTACGGGCTGACCGCAGCTATACATACGGGGAATGGGATAGGGCAGGAGTCCCGCCCATTCCCCCTTTTTATCTCTGAATTCTGAAAGGAGGTTCCCTATGAAACAATGGGTAGAGCATTTCAACGGTCGTATGGACGCCTGGGGACGGAAATTGCACGAAAAAGAAATCCGTATTCCCATTGATCTGGTTACCGGCCTGGTCTTCGCGCTTTTTGCCCTGATGATCCTGCTGGTCATGCCGGATCAGGTGGCAATTTCTGAGAAAGATGTGGTCAACGGTCGGGCGTTTCCCACTCTGCTGATGACAGTCATGCTCCTATGCTGCGCCATGCTGATCGGCAAGGAGGTCTATAAGCTGGCCACAAAGCAGCCCCTGAATTGGAAGGTCATCAACGTCCAGGTGGAGGCCAAGGCGCTGGCAATCCTGGGCATTTTGCTGGGCACCTATTTCCTCAGCAAGTGGACCGGCCTGTTCGTGGTAGGAGCGGTCTTCTGCTGCCTGGGATTCCTGCTCTATTTCCGATGCCGTAAGAAACCCTACTATTCCATTACCCTGGTGATCGCGGTGGCCATCTGGGCGGCCTTCCGCTTTGTCCTGGGCGTAGGCTTTTAAGGAGGGAGACGGCTTATGTTACAGTACATTGTTCCGGCCACCGGCCTGCTGTTTACATTGGAAAACATCCTGTGGATCAATCTGGGTGTGTTTATCGGTTCGGTTTTCGCAGCCATCCCCGGACTGAGTGTTATCCTGTGCGTGATCCTGTTCCTGCCTGTCACCTATTCCATGACCGCTATTCCCGGCATGATGTTCCTGCTTGGCATCTACTGCGCCGGGGGGTATGGAGGCAGCGTGTCTGCTATCCTCATCAACACCCCTGGCACCCCCCACGCGGCGGCCACCATGCTGGATGGGCATCCCCTGTCGGAGAAGGGACGGACCAAGGCCGCGCTGAAGATCGCCCTGTACGCTTCTACCTTCGGCGGGGTTTTCTCGGCCCTGATGCTGCTGTTCCTGGGGCCCCAGGTGGCCCGTGTAGCTGCCCAGCTGGGCACCGCGGAGTACTTCATGGTCTGTGTCTTTGGCCTGACCATCATCGCCGGCGTGTCGGGCAAGAGCATGATTAAGGGCTTGATCTCCGCGTGCTTGGGACTGCTCATTTCCTGTGTGGGTTCCGACCCCATGACCAGCTATGACCGCTTTACCTTCGGTATTTCCCGGCTGTACCTGGGTTTGGATCTGGCAGTCTGCCTCATCGGCCTTTTCGCCCTGGTAGAGATTATGGCCAAGGCGGAGAAACGGTTGGACCGTCTGAATCTGGACACGACCCAAATCAAGGATGACGGCGTCATCACCAAGGCGGAATACAAGCGCATGGCCAGGCCGGTGCTGCTGTCCTCTATTATCGGTGTGATGGTGGGCATCATCCCTGGCACCGGAGCCTCGGAGGCTTCCTGGTTCAGCTATAACACCGCCAAAAATATGTCAAAGCACCCGGAGGAGTTTGGACACGGCTCCGTGGAGGGCATTGCCGCCGCCGAGTCGGCGAACAATGCTGTCACCGGTGCGACCCTGATCCCCCTGCTCACCCTGGGCATCCCCGGAGACGGCACTGTGGCGATTATGCTTTCCGCCCTGATGATCAACGGCCTGAATCCCGGACTCAGTCTCTTTACCACACAGGGAGACATTATGTATGCCATTATGCTGGGCCTGATTTTGGTGAACATTTTCATGCTTCTTCAGGGCAAGTTCCTCACCTCCCTCTTTGCCAAGGTGGTGTCTATTCCGCAGGAGATCCTCACCCCCATTATCGTCATCTTCTGTTTCGCTGGGGCCTATTCCGTGAATGAGAATTATTTTGACGTGGGCGTAGCCCTCATTTTCGGTATGCTGGCCTGGATTCTGCGTAAGCTGGAACTCCCTCCGGTGCCCATTCTCCTGGGATTGGTGCTGGGCGGTATGACAGAGACGAATTTCCGCCGGGCTTTGCTGATCTCTAATGGAAGCCCCAAGATTTTTTTCAGCAGCGTGTACTGCATCATCTTCCTGGTCCTGATCCTGCTGGCGGTGGGTGCCATCGTTCGAGGTAAGATGAAGGAAAGAAACGCGCAGAAGGAGGAATGACTATGCCCAACAACATCATTTTTTATTTCACAGACCAGCAGCGCTGGGATACCTGCGGCTGCTTCGGCCAGCCCCTGGACATCACGCCCAACCTAGATGCTCTGGCTCGGGAGGGCGTGAAGTTTGACAACGCCTTCTCCCCCCAGCCGGTGTGCGGTCCCTGCCGGGCCCTGTTCCAGACCGGCAAATATCCCACGGAGACCGGCTGTTTCCGCAATAACATCATGCTGCCCGCCGGAGTCAAGACTCTGGGCCAATACATTGAGGAGGCAGGCTATGAGACCGCCTACATCGGCAAGTGGCACCTAGCCAGCGACGGGGAGCTGGAAAAGCCCCCCACCATCGACCACACCGTAACCGCCATTCCTCGGGAGCTGCGGGGGGGCTACACCGGCTTCTGGCGCGCCGCCGATGTGCTGGAGTTCACCTCCCACGGCTACGACGGCTTTGTCTTTGACGAGCATGACCAGCGAGTAGATTTCAAGGGCTACCGAGCGGACTGCATCAACGGCATGGCTCTGGAATTCCTTGATGGCTACACGGGAGAGAAGCCCTTCTTCATGACCATCTCCCAGATCGAGCCTCACCACCAGAACGACCGCAAGCATTACGAGGGGCCGGAGGGTTCCAAGGAGCGGTTCAAGAACTTCATTTTGCCCGAGGATCTGAAAGCTCTGGGGGGCAACGCCGCCGAGGAGTACCCGGACTACCTGGGGCAGTGCGCCAGCCTGGACGAGAACCTAGGGCGCCTTGTGGCAAAGCTGAAGGAAAAGGGGCTGTATGAGAATACGGTGATCCTCTTTGCCTCGGACCACGGCTCCCATTTCCTCACCCGGAACCGGGACGATCATCTCAACGGCTATGACGACTATAAGCGGTCCTGCCACGACGCCTGCCTCCATGTGCCCCTGGTCATTGCCGGCGGGCCTTACCGGGGCGGACGGGCAGTGGAGGAGCTGGTGAGCACCGCCAGCCTGCCTAAAACCATCCTGGCCCTGGCCGGCGTGGACGTGGGCGACGCTATGATCGGGGAAAACCTCCTTGACGTTGTGGAAAAAAAGGCGGATAATAGACCCAATGAGATTTTCGCGCAGATTTCCGAGAGCCGGGTGGGCCGATGTATCCGCACAGCGCGCTATACATACTCCGTCTATGCCCCCGGCGTGAACGGCGGGGCGGCGGCGGCCTCGGACCGCTATGCGGATGATTTCCTCTACGACATGGAACACGATCCCCACCAACTGAACAATGTGGTGGCCGATCCCGCCTATGCCCAAGTGAAAGCGGAGCTGCGAAAGCGCCTGCTGGACTGGATTTGGCAGGCGGAAGGGGCGCGTCCTGTCATTACGGACTGAAGCGGGCTGTGCGATTCCCGGGAGGGCGTCATGAAGGAACTGGACCGAAAATCGGAGATGGTCTACCGCTGGGTGCGAGCCTACATTGAGGAAAACAAGTTTTCCAGCAATACAAAGATCCCGTCAGAAACCGTCCTGACCCGAAAACTCTCCGTCAGCCGGGAAACCGTACGTCGGGCCTTGGGCCGGCTGACGGAGGAGGGCCTCCTTCTCCGGGTGAAGGGAAGCGGGACCTACATCAATAAAGAGGAGGCCCTGTCTTGGGAGCTGGGAGGCAGCGAAGGAAGGACCAAAATCGGGCTGATTCTCCAGGGCCAGGACGGGAACGCCAACTCCAGCCTGATGGACGGTATCCGAAGTATCCTTCCCCCGGACCAAGTAGATTTGCGCACCTTCCTCACGGACAACAAGTTTGCCAATGAGCGCCGCTGCCTCCAGGCCGTGGTCAACCAGGGCTTTCAGGGCTTTATTGTGGATGGCGTGAAGGCCAGCCTGCTGAACCCCAATCTGGACTACTATCAGAAAATCTACCAAAAACGGATTCCCGTCATTTTCTACAACAACTATTATAAGAATCTGAAATGCCCCCGGGTGGTGGTCAACGACCTGCGCTGCGCTGAGGAACTGATCGGCCTGCTGATCCGGCAGGGACACCGGCACATTGCCGGGATTTTCCTCTCCGACAATTACCAGAGCATTGAGAAGTTTCAAGGGATGGCAGCCACCCTCCAGAAAAACGGGGTGGAATATCAGGACGATTACGTCAAATGGTGTGCCTCCAGCGAGGCATACGACGCCCGCTCCATCGGACGGTTCCTAAAGCGCTTGCCCCGCTATACGGCAGTGGTCTGCTGCAACTACATGATCTTCCAGCTGACCCGGCAGGTGCTGGAGCAGCTGGGAAAGCGCGTGCCGGAGGACTGTTCCCTGGTGTGCTTCGACTACTCCAGCGACGACTGGGAGGCGGAAGGGATCACCTGTTCCATCCATCAGGGATATCGAATTGGACAGGAGGTGGCTGCCCGGCTGATGCGTATGATCCGAAACCGGGATTGCGACGATAAGGGCTATACCTATGTTCTGCCGCCGGAAATTTACCTGGGAAGGACAGTCGGTCCCGCAAGAGAGACAAAGTAAGCGGTACGCCGCTGGAAGGAAAGGAGATGCCGTATGCCGCCCCTGAGCATTTTACTCAAGCCCGCTTCCAGCGGATGCAATCTGCGCTGTACGTATTGCTTTTATGCAGACGAGGCAAAGATCCGCGCGGTTCCCAATTATGGACGGATGCCGGAGGCGGTGAGCCACGCTCTGATCGAAAAGGCGATCGGGGTGGCCGAAGGCTCGGTCACATTCCTGTTCCAGGGGGGGGAGCCCACCTTGGCAGGACTGGATTTCTTTCGGGATTTCGTCGCCCACGTAAAAAAAACCGCCCCTTCCAACCTGGCAGTCTACTATGCCATTCAGACCAATGGAACGCTGTTGGATCAGGAGTGGTGCCGCTTCTTCAAAGAGAACCGCTTTCTGGCAGGCCTGTCCCTGGACGGTAGCCGGGAGTGCCACGACCGCTTCCGCTTGGATGGCAAAGGAAAGGGGACCTATAGTCGGGTGCAGCAGGCGGCCCGCCAGTTGGGACAGGCCGGTGTGGAGTACAATGTCCTGACGGTGGTTACTGGCTATCTGGCCCGGCATATCCAGAGCGCCTTTTCCAGCCTGTGCAGGCAAGGCTTCCGGTTTCAGCAGTACATTCCTTGCCTGGACCCTTTGGATGAGAAACGGGGCGGTCAGGAATACTCTCTGTCACCAGACCGGTATGAGGTGTTTTTGAAAAGGCTGTTTGACTTGTGGTATCGGGAACTGGAGCAGGGGCGCTACTGGTCCATCCGCTATTTTGACAATCTGCTCTGGATGCTGGAAGGGCACGCTCCAGAGCAGTGCTCCATGCGGGGATACTGCGGCTTACAGTATCTGGTTGAGGCGGACGGCAGCGTCTACCCCTGTGATTTCTACGGGCTGGACGCATACCGCCTTGGAAATATCCGGGACGACGCCTGGGAGGATCTGGACCGGGCCAGAGAGTCTCTGGGGTTTATCGAAGCCTCCCAGCGCATACCGGAGAAATGCGGCCAATGCCGGTGGTATCCCTTGTGCCGGAACGGCTGCCGGCGAGACCGCGTTATCGAGGGAGACAAATTGGGGCCCAGCTATTATTGCGAGGCCTATGCCGGTTTTTTCTCATATGCCCTTCCCCGGCTGGGTCGGGCTCGGATTCTGCTGCGCCACATCCAAGCTCTGTGAACAACTGAGATAAGAACCCGATCATGGCAATCTGCAAAGGCCCTGGAAGCCTATATGGAGCTGTGAGAAAACGACGACTGTCATGCTGATCTTTTTTCTTATGGCCCTGATGACCAGGGTCTGTTCACACAAATAAAGATATGCTATAATAAAGGAATGGAACTGAAGAAAGAACAATACGAACAAATCGCAGAGTGCTTTCCGAAACAGCGGAAACCAGCAAA